>JAQBNJ010000105.1 GCA_028288645.1 Sediminibacterium sp. | reverse complement strand
GAGCTACAAATTGCAGCAACCCAACCACAAACCACAAATTACAAACCACAAACGCGAAGCTAAACAGTCATCATTTCCTTCTCTTTCGCCTGGAGATGTTTATCAACCGTCACAATAAATTTATCGGTCAGTTCCTGGATGCTGGTTTCGCCGTCTTTGGAGGCATCTTCACTCAATCCGTCTTTCTGTAATTTTTTCACCTGCTCTATCGCATCGCGGCGGATATTGCGGATGGCCACTTTGGAATGTTCGCCTTCTGCATTCGCCTTTTTGAAGAGTTCTTTCCTTCTTTCTTCAGTTAATGGCGGAAGGAATAAACGGATCTGGTTACCATCGCTTTGCGGCGTGATGCCGATATTGGCCTGCATGATCGCTTTTTCGATAGGTTGCAGCATATTTTTCTCCCATGGCTGGATGCTGATGGTACGCACATCCAGTATGCTGATATTGGCCACCTGCGCAATAGGCGTTGGTGATCCATAATAATCCACGTTGATCCCGTCCAGCATCGTAGGATTGGCTTTCCCGGCCCTGATCTTGGTCAGTTCGGCTTCCAGGTGGCCGATCGCCTTCTTCATCCCGTCTTCCGCATCTTCTATGATCATTTGTAATTCTTCCGACATAAGATTGCATTTTAAAGTGTGGCGAAAATAGCAAAATAGTTTGGAGTTTGGGGTTTGTAGTTTGTGGTTGTTTCATGCGGGATTGATCTACGAATTCCAGTAACCCCAACCACAAACCCCAAACTACAAACCCCAAACTCCTTATCTTCGCTGCCATAAAAATGATAACTGCTATGGCAAGTATACAGGATCTGCAAAATGTCGCCAGCCAGATGAGGCGCGATATCGTAAGAATGGTTCATGGGGTGCAAAGCGGCCACCCCGGTGGTTCATTGGGTTGCGCTGATTATTTTGCGGCGCTTTTCTTTCATATCATGAAACACGATGCAAAATTCTCAATGGATGGAAAAGATGAGGACCTTTTCTTCTTATCCAATGGGCATATTTCTCCTGTATATTATTCTGCACTGGCACGTTCCGGTTATTTTGATGTGAAGGAACTCGCCAGTTTCCGTAAGATCAATTCGCGCTTGCAGGGCCACCCTACTACGCATGAACATTTACCGGGTGTGCGCGTTGCCAGCGGTTCATTAGGACAGGGCATGAGCGTTGCCATTGGTGCAGCGCTGACCAAAAAATTAAACGGCGATAACCATCTTGTTTTTTCACTGCATGGAGATGGAGAACTGGATGAGGGACAGAACTGGGAAGCGATCATGTTCGCCGCGCATCATAAAGTAGACAATTTAATTTCTACGATCGACTGGAACGGGCAACAAATCGACGGTCCTACTAAAAAAGTAATGGGACTCGATAACCTGCATGCAAAAATTGAAGCTTTCAACTGGTCCGTACTCGAAATGAACGGAAATGATATGGATGATACCGTTAAAGTATTAGACAAAGCAAAATCAATGACCGGCCAGGGAAAACCTATCTGCATCTTAATGAAAACAGGCATGGGCCATGGTGTAGACTTTATGGAAGGCAGCCACGAATGGCACGGTATAGCACCCAATGATGAGCAGTTGACAAAAGCACTGGCGCAGTTGCCGGAGACGCTGGGGGATTATTAAAAAGTATTTGACTTTATATATTTGAAAAGGTTGCATTAAAAATGCAATCCTTTTTTTGTTGGGGACAATGGCACGCGGATAACGCGGATTTGGCGGATATTAACGGATCTGATCCGTGTGAATCAGTCAAATTCGCGTCATCCGCGTGCTATTTAACTCTTTAATGAGAACAACTGCAAACTCGCTTTCCGCGAAGGGATCCAAGAAGCCAGTACGGCGATCAGAACAATCGTTGCCGTTACCAATACATAATCACCCGCAGCCATTTTTACAGGATAGTAATCGATAATAAAAGTATTGCCCCCAAGTTTGAGCAGTTTGAATTGCAATTGTAACCAGCAGATCAATGTGGCGAGTAAAATACCTGCGCCACCACCGATAGTGGCCAATAATAGACCTTCGCTTAAAAAGATCCGCTGAACCATTTGATCATTGGCGCCCATGGCTTTGAGAACGGCAATGTCTTTTTGTTTTTCCAACACCAGCATCGTTAGTGCGCCGATCATATTGAATGCGGCTACTACCAATATCAGTGAGAGAATTCCGTAGATCACCCATTTCTCTATTTGCATAACTGCGTATAAACTCCGGTTCTGTTCATACCTTGTTTCTACAAGGAAATCTTTGCCCAGTTGGGTTTGAAGTAATTCTTTAACCTTGTTAGGATCATCAGTAACTTTCATTTCCACAGCGCTGAATTCATCATCGCCCATGCTCAGCATATATTTTACAAATGCGAGGTTGCTGAAAACATATTTGTTATCAAAATCCTGCTGCACCATAAACGTACCGGAAGGGATAACGCTGAAAGAATTCAATCCATCATCAGAGATCAGTCTTGCTGCATTGCGATTAGGCAGATAGATCGTTGCGGGATACAATTCTTTTTCTACATCCACTCCCGCTGCATTTTCAATGCCCGCACCTACCACTAGTTTTGGATCGGTAACCGTACCCAATTCAAATTTGCCGCGAACAATATGTTTGGGGGTATTCATCCGGTTGATGGAAGTATAATTCTCATCAACCCCTTTTAATGATACGATCGTTTGTAAAGGGCCACCACTAAGCAAAGCTTTTTCCTCCGCCACGAAACTGATGACAGCAACACCTTTTGTATTTTTTACCTGCTGTATTTTTTCACCCGGGAGATGAAATGTTTTTCCGCGGGCGGGAACGATGCTCATGTCGGCATAAAAATCTGCATACAATCCTTTCACCAGGTCCTCAAAACCATAGAACACGCTCAACACAACAATCAACGCCGCACTCCCCACCCCTATAGCCGCCACACTGATCCATGCGATCACATTGATGGCATTGGTTGATTTGTTTGAACGGAAATATCGCCAGGCGAAAAGAAGGTTCAAGGTTTAGAGTTTTACTGGTTGGTTCAGGATGCTGGATGCTAGATACTAGATGTTGGATCGTTGCCGTGGTGCTCGCCTATGAATATCCAGAATCCAGTATCTAGTATCTAGCATCCGGTATCTAGCATCCGGCTCACTCTTCTTCCGTCGGCTTGTCTTTATTAATATCCTTAAAGATCTCCTCCATCTTAAACACATAATCCAGCGTATCGTCGTGATAAAAATGCAATACAGGTATCCGGCGCAGTTGGTGTTTAACGCGGCCGGCGAGTTCTTTTTTGATTTCCCAGGCACGTGATTCGATCGTTTTCATGGTCGCATTTACATCTTTCACCTGGAAAAGGCTGAGATAGATCCGCGCCTCGAGCAGGTCGGGCGTAACTTTTATGGATGAAATGGATACCATTCCGCCATCTATCATACCAAGGCCTAACCGCCTGAAAATATCATTCAACTCTTCCTGCAATGCGCCTGCCACTTGTCTCTGGCGTTTTCCCTCCTCCATATTCTAACATTTGATTGATGGCAAATTTACTTACTTTGCTGCGTTTTAAGTGTTTTATCCTTTATGAAGCGATTTTCGAGAATACTCTTTTACCTCAGGAGCCAGAAGCGGAACATAGTTCTGTACCTGTTGTTCAATATCTTATCCATCATTTTCTCATTGGTTTCGCTGGCCATGCTGGCCCCTTTTCTACAGATGTTGTTTGGAAAAGAGAAATTCAATGATGTTCGGCCCGAATGGCATTTTACGGCGACAGGACTATTGGATAGCCTGAAATACATGATCGGCAAACTAATTCAGCAACATGGCGCTGTGTATGCTTTAGGCGCCATTTGTGTGATCATTATTATTTCCATCTTTTTCAAAAACCTGTTCACCTATCTCTCGTTCCGTGTGTTGGCACCTATGCGCAATTATGTAATGACGAAACTGCGTTCCGACCTGTATGCTAAAATACTGGAATTACCCATTGGTTTTTTTACTGAGCAACGCAAAGGCGATATCATCAGTCGTATGAGCAATGATGCAAACGAAGTGGAATGGAGCGTGATGAGTACATTGGAAGGATTGATACGGGATCCATTGAACATCCTGATCATTTTGGTTTCGTTGGTATACCTGAGTCCTGCGCTTTCTTTGTTTTTATTAGTACTCCTTCCGCTAACCGGTTTTATTATCGGAAGAGTGAGCCGTTCCTTAAAAAAGCAATCCACTGCTTCGCAGGAACAACTGGGCACATTGATGTCGATCCTTGACGAAACATTGGGTGGACTGCGTGTGATCAAAGCATTTAATGCGGAGAAAATATTGCGCAGCAAATTCTTCCAGACAAACAATAAGCTGAACCATATCCGCAACAAAATGAATTTCCGCCGCGACCTGGCTTCCCCTATGTCGGAGTTCATGGGCGTGTTGGTTTTGTCCTGCATATTATGGTTTGGTGGCAAACTGGTTTTGAGTAAGGAAGTAGCATTAAGTGCGGATAGTTTTATCACCTATATTGTTTTCTTTACGCAGATCATCAATCCCGCGAAATCACTATCTACAGCTTTTTACAACGCGCAACGCGGAAGTGCAGCTATTCAGCGTATTGAAGAAATATTACAGGCGCCGGTAACGGTTACTGATCCACCTGATGCAAAAACGATCCCGGGCTTCCATCACAGTATCGAGTTCAGAAATGTATCTTTTGCTTATGATGATAAGGTCATTTTAAAAAACATCAACCTGATCATTGAAAAAGGAAAGACCATAGCATTGGTTGGTTCATCAGGCGCAGGTAAAAGTTCCCTGGCTGATTTGGTTCCTCGTTTTCATGATGTATCAACCGGTGAGTTGTTGATCGATGGCGTAAACATCAAAAATTATTCGCTTCATTCGGTAAGGTCTTTGATGGGTATTGTAACGCAGGAGCCAATCCTATTCAATGATACGATCGCGAATAATATTGCATTGGGTGTTGACAATGTTTCTGCAAAAGATATTGAACACGCAGCAACAGTAGCCAATGCTCTACAATTCATCAATCATAAGGAAGAAGGTTTCGATTCCAATATCGGCGATCGTGGAAGTAAATTAAGCGGTGGCGAAAGACAAAGATTGACCATCGCCAGGGCCGTTTTGAAAAACCCTCCTATTTTAATTCTGGATGAAGCCACTTCATCACTCGATACTGAAAGCGAAAGGCTTGTTCAGGATGCGATCAATAATATGATGCAGAACAGAACATCCCTGGTGATCGCTCACCGTTTATCTACTATCCGTCATGCAGATGAGATCATCGTTCTGCAAAAAGGCGAGATCGCTGAAAGAGGAACGCATGACCAGTTGCTGGTGCAGAATGGGATTTACCGGAGGTTGGTGGATATGCAGGAAGTGAAATGAGGCGAATGGTGAACATTGAACAAGGAATTTTGAATGTTGAACTGGGCGCCGCCATGGTTGTGTCCTCACAACCACATTCGTAATCCCGCATTGATTATTAAGCGATAAGGAACGGTGGTCACATTTCAACATTCAAAATTCCTTGCTCAGTGTTCAATATTCAAAGAGGATTTGTGAGGACACAAATCCGGCGCAAACTAAAAAAGACCGCAATCAAGCGGCCTTTTCTTTATAGGGATGTTACTCTATCAATTATTGTTCAGCAGTCGGCTTTACTAAACCAAGCTTTGCTTCAAGGCTCAGTGTAGCATGAGGCACTGCGCGTAAACGGGCCTTATCGATCAGTTTTCCTGTAACACGGCAAATACCGTAGGTTTTGTTCTCGATACGCATCATCGCTTTTTCGAGGTGATCAATATAAGTGATCTGGCGGCTGGCCATCTGGCTCAACTGCTCTCTTTCCATGCTCATACTGCCATCTTCCATGGTCATGTAGCGGGCATCATCATTATCACCACCCATTTCATCTTTACGGGTAATTAATCCCTGCAAATAAGCCAACTCTTTTTTAGCGGCTTCCAGTTTCTTCCCGATCAAATCGCGGAATTCGTTCAAATCGTTGTCGCTGTATTTTACCAAAGGATCGCCATTGGTTCTTCCTGCATCTGCTCTTTTTTCTAACTGGGTATATCCGGGCTTATATGGCACACTCGTCTTCGTATTGATCTTCGGCACTTTCACGTCTTTGATGGGTTCGGGGGTTTTTTTTATGGGTTTAACGGGTGGGGCCGGTGGGCCTTTCACCACTACTGGTTTCACATAAGGAGCCG
>JAQBNJ010000094.1 GCA_028288645.1 Sediminibacterium sp. | reverse complement strand
CACATGACACATGGATTAGGGGTGCGTCCTGCAAGGTATTCATCAACAAAATTCTCGATCACAAAATCACCGAACTCATCACGTATATCCAGGATAAAATGTGGAAAGCCGTGGTGTACCGCAGCCTGTCGCGCATCATTAAATGAATCAATATTGCAGCAGCCCGTTTCCTTGGTGCTGGTGCCACTACTGGCATAGTCCCATGTTTTCATGGTGATGCCGATCACTTCATACCCCTCCTGGTGCAACATAAGCGCCACAACGGTACTGTCGATACCGCCGCTCATTGCCACCAAAACCTTTCCTTTACGGCTCATATTCAAAAATTTTATCCCGCTGCGAGCGGGAACAAAGAAAGTTGCAAAAGTAAAACAACTATGGCTAACAACGGGTGTGGAAAGCCTTTCAGTCATTACGAAAGCGGAAAAAAAAGTCAATAGATAAGTAAAAAATAATATATTACTTTTAGGAAACGATAAAAATCTGATATATGAGAACTATCCTTCTAACTGTCCTGCTTTTTTGCTTTTTCTCAGTCTCGGCTCAAACAGCGCCTAAAACACGACCTGATCTTGCATCCATTGAAGTAAAAGATGCAAACGGGGCGGTATATCCCACAGTGATCGTACAAAAGTTAATGGCGACCGGTAAGTTCGGTGTAAAAGTAGCCCAGGATGGCAAAACCGGGTTACTATATGAGTTTTCTGAAGACGAGATCAATAAGATGTTGGCAGCCGTGCCAAAACCCAGGGAGAGCAATTTTTTCAAAACGGGTGCTGGCATCTCTTCATTCAAAGAAAGCGATATGAATGGTAATAAATACAACCTGAAGGAGTTGGCAGGAAAAGTGGTTGTGTTGAATTTCTGGTTCATTAATTGTCCGCCCTGCCGCCAGGAGATACCGCACTTAAATGAAATGGTGGAGTCATATAAGGGAAACAATGATGTAGTGTTCATTGCCGTGGCACTTGACCAGAAATACGAGCTCGAGGAGTTCCTGAAGACAACACCGTATAATTATAATATCATAGACAAGGGCCGATATATTGCAGATCAATACGGGATCAATCTTTACCCAACACATGTTGTTCTCAACAAACAGGGAAAAGTGATCTTTCATACTTCAGGGTTTGGTATGGGCACTGTTGCCTGGCTGAAAAAATCAATAGAATCCGGCCTGAATGCTACCGTTGCGAAATAATCACGCGTATTTTTACGCCCAATTTATACAGTGAAAAAAAACTAGTTTCTGCGGTAAATACTCTTTTGTATTAATTTTATCGGCTCCATATTTACAAAAAATAAAAATATTATGATAAAGCTACAGGTAATCGGCAATTTGGGTAAAGACGCCCTGGTAAATAATGTGAACGGTAAGAATGTGATCAATTTTACCGTGGCCCACACAGAACGTTTTAAAGATGCGCAAGGCAACCAGAAAGATAAGACCACCTGGGTTGATTGTGCATACTGGACAGACAGGACCGCAGTGGCGCCCTATCTTAAAAAAGGCACGCAGGTGTATGTAGACGGCCAGCCCGACGTAAGAACCTATACCACGCAGGATGGCCGCCAGGGTGCAACACTATCACTCCGCGTGTTAAGTGTACAATTGCTCGGAGGCAAGCCCAGCGAGGGTGGTGGAAGTAGTGATGGTGGCAACAGTTACCAATCAGCGCCACCGGCTTATTCACAGCCGGCAACCTCGGGGCCTTCAGCAAGTGAGCTGACAGAGCCGCTGGATGATTTGCCTTTTTAAGAAATGAATTGATTTGTTAGGAAAAAGGAGATGCATGTATGCATCTCTTTTTTTATGTGACTACTGTATGAATTAATACGCAGTATTAATTCATACAGTAGTCGCTCGGCTCTGCCGAGTGACTTGTATAACTTGGCTTCCAGCCAAATTCATACACCATGAGCGAATTACGCAAAGCCAATTACGATGCCCTTTTCTTCGTCACCCTCACCGTAGTAAGCTGGGTAGATGTTTTCACGAGGAAATCCTATTGTGATGAACTCGTAAAAAACATGCAATATTGTCAACAGCACAAAGGACTTGAATTGTATGCCTACGTCATCATGACAAATCACATGCATTGGATAGCAGGCCAGAAAGAAGGAAAGCTAAATAACCTGTTGCGTGATTTTAAAAGTTACACCGCGAAACAAGTTCTATCAATGGTTTACAATGATCCAATGGAAAGCCGGGCGGACTGGATGAAAATTGTATTTCAATACAATGCAAAATTTCAAAAGCAAAATGCAGAGAATATGTTTTGGCAAAAGACGAATCATGCGATTGATTGTTATAACCAGAAAATTTTTTGGCAGAAGATGAGGTATATTCATGAGAATCCTGTGAGAGCGGGGTTGGTTGCGAGGGGTGAGGATTGGTGGTATAGTAGTGCAAATCCGAGATCGCCTATCGTGATGATGGAGTATTAATTTAATCGACCGGAGGCCTGGGGATACTGGTCACTCGGCGGAGCCGAGCGACTACGGTTGACTACTGCGGAAACAACTTATCTTGCAGCACACGATCAAAGACCTTTAAACGAACATTCATACATGCTTTTTTCCTACAATCATCTCTATCAATTCACCTTCTCCGTTTTCAAAAGTATCGGCTGCTCAGATGCAGATGCTGTAACAGCTACCACCGTTTTATTATCTGCAGACATAAGAGGAATTGATAGTCATGGTGTGGCACGTTTAACAGGCTATGTACGTTTATGGGAAGCGAAACGGATCAATGCAACGCCGGATATTAAGATCGTTCATGAAACACCTTCTACCGCTGTTGTTGATGGCGACGCAGGACTTGGCCTGGTAGTAGCGCCTTTTGCCATGCAGGTAGCTATTGAAAAAGCCAAACTGGTTGGCACCGGCTGGGTAAGTGTTCGCAATACAAATCATTTTGGGATCGCAGGATCTCATGCGATGATGGCGCTGGAACATGATATGATCGGTATGGCCATGACCAATGCAAGTGCGTTGGTGGCGCCAACTTTTTCCACGGAAAAAATGTTAGGCACGAACCCCATCGCGGTAGCAATTCCCGCAGACAAGCAACCGGCATTTGTTGCAGATTTTGCAACCACCACGGCAGCCAATGGTAAACTGGAAATACTGCAAAGAAAAAATGCTGATACACCTTTGGGTTGGGTGCAGGATAAAGATGGACAACCCTCTACTGATGCGAACATCTTAAAAAAACAAGGCGCCCTGCTTCCATTAGGAAGCGACAGGGAACATGGCAGTCATAAAGGCTATGCGTTAGGAAGTATCGTTGATATATTTTCTGCGGTACTAAGTGGAGCATCGTATGGGCCATGGGCGCCGCCATTTCCGGCATATGTACCGATGCCGGAGAATATGCCGGGAAAAGGTTTGGGACATTTTTTTGGCGCCATGCGCATAGATGCATTTCGTCCCGCAGATGAATTCAAACAACATATGGACAACTGGATACAACGTTTCCGTTCTGCCACACCTGCCGAAGGACATGAAAAAGTATTGATACCTGGCGATCCGGAAAGGGAAATGGAATCCATCCGCATGAAAGAAGGTATTCCTTTGGTAGATAGCGTTGTAGAAGATCTCAGGGAAGTAGGAAATAAATTTTCACTCAGTTTTTGATAAGAGAATGATCCTGTCGATAAAAAAATATCATTGTGTAATTATTTTACTCGCGTTTTTTACTTTGACAGGTATTGATATTTACGCACAACACAGCAACCTGCGGAAATACCTGAATGAAAAAAAATGGAATGAATTATTTCCGAATCGTATGGGTATTTCTGCGGGTACTGATCCATCCAAAAAAAAGATAGCAAGTAAGGATCTTTACTCATTCAAAGCATTTCTTGCGGCAGCAGATTCATTTCCGCAGTTTTTAGCAAGTGCTGATACGATCATGCAAAAACGGGAACTATGCGCTTTTCTTGCAAACATTGCGTATGAAAATGGCGGAGGCTGGGATGATGCACCAGGCGGATATTACAAATGGGGATTACATTTTGCGGAAGAAGTAACCTGCGCAAAAGGCTGCCCGCAATATTCCGATACAACAAAAAAATTGTATCCGCCGGTACCGGGTCGATCTTACCATGGCCGTGGCCCTTTGCAGTTGAGCTGGAATTATAATTATGGGCAGTTCAGTGAAGCTTACTTAAAGGATAAAAACATTTTATTGAATGATCCCTCGCTCATAACAAAAGATCCCGTCATATGTTTTGCCTCTGCACTCTGGTTCTGGACCACACCGCAGTTTCCAAAACCCTCATGCCATGATATCATCAGCGGTATCTGGAAACCCTCAACCAAAGATCTGGATGGTGGAAGGTTGCCTGGATTCGGCTCGGTGGTAAATGTGATCAATGGAGGAATAGAGTGCGGCCCAATAGGAGCAGCCGATACCCGCTACCGGTACGGTTATTACCGTTTTTTCTGCAAATATTTCAACGTAGATCCGGGCCCTAACACAGAATGTACCTCCCAAAAGCCTTTTGGGCAATAGGATTTCCCACAATTACCAATTATTAATTACTAATTACTAATTAATAAATCGCCTAGCGCTTACATTTGCAGCAAATTTTAATCATCAATAAAAATCGGGGAGGGGGTTTCACATGAAAGTAATGAAGTTTGGCGGCACCAGTGTTGGAAAGCCGGAACGGATGCAACAGG
>JAQBNJ010000089.1 GCA_028288645.1 Sediminibacterium sp. | reverse complement strand
GCCATCCATATTAACCCAGGGCCTTTTGAAAGGATCAAATACTTCGCGGAGTTCCGTCCAGCAGATCTTGCTATGGATGCAGGTATCGGGTTTCCATACAACCGTTACTTCTCCGTTGGTATATTTTAGGGTTTTGTTGGACATGGATCGGTGCTAATGATACTTCAATATATGAATTTAACCGAATGTAAGAATGCATTTTATAGCGATGAATGTGCTATCGTTAATTCCTTGCGTTCCCTGCGGTTCCTTGCGTTCTTTGCGTTGCTGCTTTATACTTGCACCTACAGAGTGCAACCAAAAAGCGGGAACGCAAAGAACGCAAGGAACCGCAATGGACGCAAGGGATTTACTCAGTTAATAATCTATCTCCAGTTTCAACCTCTCTTTCAACTCTTTAACCAGCGGGAATTGTTTTGCGATATGTTCAAACTTCTCTTTGCTGTTCAGGCGCATATACACCGGAACGTCTTCGCGAACACTGGCTTCCACCAGTACATCAAAAACGATCGCACGGTTATTGAATGTTGTATGTAGATGATCGATCAGCATCATTCTTTCCTGCTCCACAAATTTTTGTGAGGTAAGTGCCGAAACCGTGATCGTGAAACGGATATCATTTTCAATCACCAGCCTTGCCGTTTTAAAAGTGCCCGCCGACGAATGTTTTAACTGTTTCTCGAGCTGGATGGTGTATTCGTTCCAGCATTCAGTTAAACGATCCATGGTTAATATTTCTGCTTCCTTAACTTCTTCAATGGCATATTTATCACCGGCTTTTTCGCGAAGCACATCCAGCAGGCTTTTCTTTGAGCCATTCTCGTTTAATGAAACCGTCCTGGTCACGGGCCGGGTCGTAACGGTTTGTGTTTGTGATACCGGTGATGAATTTTGCGCGGGCCTTACTACAGCCGCCGGTTTTTGCTCTATGTATAATTTTGCTTCCGGTGTTTTTTCAGGCGCGGGCTGAATTTGTACAGGTGTAACAGACCTGGTGCGGAATGCTACCGGTCCGTCAATTCGTTTTTTTTTAACTACCTGGCCATTTTCCATGGAGAGATCAATGGCCTGCTGCAGGAAATTTAATTTGATGAGGGTCAGTTCAACGTGCAATCTTTTATTGCGCGCCATTTTATAGTTGATCTCAGCCTCGTTCAGGATATTCAATGCGCTTACTAAGTAGGAAACACCTGTTTTGGCAGCAACAGAAATATATTTATCCTGCATGCCTTCCACCACTTCTAATAATGCGGCAGATTTTACATCCTTGCATACCAAAACATTGCGGATGAATTCTGCAAAGCCGTTTATTACCAAATCGCCCTCAAAACCTTTGCGGTTGATCTCATCAAACAATAACATCGCACCCGCCATATCCTGCTGCTGCATGGAATCGAGCATCTTGAAATAATAATCCTCATCAAGAATGTTCAGGTGCTCTAATGTATTCTGGTAAGTGACCGTTCCATTGGTAAAGCTTACGATCTTATCGAGTATACTCAACGAATCGCGCATACAACCCTCGCTTTTCTGCGCGATTACCTGTAGTGCGGCTTTCTCTGCTTTGATCTCTTCCTTGTTAACGATCTCCTGTAAATGGGTAACCGTATCGTTGTTAGTGATCCTTTTAAAATCAAAGATCTGGCAACGGCTAAGAATGGTAGGAAGGATCTTATGTTTTTCTGTAGTTGCCAAAATAAAAATGGCATAGGATGGCGGCTCTTCCAGTGTTTTCAAAAATGCATTGAAGGCGCTGGCGCTGAGCATGTGTACCTCATCTACAATATATACTTTGTATTTACCGGCCTGTGGCGCAAAACGCACCTGTTCAACCAATGAACGGATATCATCTACCGAATTATTACTGGCAGCATCCAGCTCATGTATATTCAACGAAGTGCCGGCATCAAAAGAAACACAGCTATTGCAAATATTACAAGCTTCACCTTCAGGAGTCTGGTTGGTGCAGTTAATGGTTTTGGCAAGGATCCTCGCACAGGTCGTTTTGCCCACGCCCCTCGGCCCGCAAAATAAAAATGCATGCGCCAGTTGGTTATTCCTGATCGCGTTCTTTAGTGTAGTTGTGATATGCAACTGCCCCACCACCGTATTAAAATTCTGTGGCCTGTATTTCCTTGCTGAAACGATGAACTTGTTCTCCATAGTGAAGTTGCAAGATAGGAATTAGGTAGTAGCTATCGGCTGATAGGCACCGGGTTCTTGGTAATGTGAATAATTTTTGAGAGCCAGCTATGAGCTGTGAGCCGTGAGCTGTGAGCCTGGCCCCGCTTCGTTGACATGAGTAGCGCTTTGAATGTGCAGGGCAAAGCTCACAGCTCACGGCTCATAGCTCGCAGCTACTTATACTCCATCTCCGGATGCCTCTCAAACTCCCTGCCCCGGTCAAATAAGTATCGAAACGTGATCATCCGGCGGCTTTGTACGCCGTTGAGGCTTTTGTAGATATTGATCATTTTGGGATTCCATTCCCCGGCCCAGCCCATTTCGTATTGCGTGTACCATCCTTTGTTCTGTACCAGCAGGCCGCATTCGTAGATCATAAAACTATCGATACCCAGGGCCTGGTATTTTGGTACTACGCCAAATGCAAGACCGGTGAGCCGTTTATTGTAGCCGGTTTTTTTCATCCACAACAAACGTAATTTTTCCAGCAAACCGAATTTGCCGTTAAAATGTTTGAAGTATTGGTTCACATCCGGTATGTTAATGAACATGGCGATCGGTTCTTCCTTATAATAGGCAAACCATACCAGGCGTTCATCCATGATAGGCTTCATGGTTTTGAATAATTTGATCACTGATTCTTTGGTGATCTCTTTTGCTTCGCCATGCTGCGCCCATGCTGCGTTATATACCGTAGCAAAATCGCCTGCATATTTTTCCAGGTGTTTCAGGTCAACATGTTTGGCCACGTAACCAGGCTTAGCCTTGAATTTTGCATGCCGTTCAGGAAAACGCGGCGGCAGCGGATCATCCACTTTCATGGAATAATAGTACTGGTTATAATAGTTCTGAAAACCATAGTTATTAAACAAACTTTCATAATAAGGCGGGTTGAACGACATGCCGTACATCGGCTCATCATCAAATCCCTCCACCATCAACCCCCACCATTTATCGCGGTCGCCGAAATTGATCGGGCCATCCATCGCTTGCATGCCCTTGTTTTGCAACCATTCTTTGGCGGTATCAAACAATACATTGGCCAGGGCCTGGTCGTTTATGCAATCAAAAAAACCAATGCCACCTGTTTTAAATTCGGTTCCTTTATTTATGTATTTCGAATTGGTGAATGCGGCAATACGGCCGATCAGTTCGCCATCATCATCCATGGCTACCCATCGTTTCGTCTCGCCGTATTTGTAATTTTTATTTTTGGCAGGATCAAATACATCATTCACTTCATTATCCAGCGGGCGGATATAGTTGGGATTGCTTTTATTAAGTAAAGCATTCACTGTTAAAAAATCTTTCGCGGTCTGTTTGTCGGTTACTTCTACCAATTGCATGCTAACACTGTTTTTACAAATGTACAATTTTGAAAATTTAAAGGCACGCGGATGACACGGATCAAACGGATTTTTACGGATAAGGCAAATAAAATCCGTAAAGAGCCGCTGCATCCGCGTTATCCGTGTGCCATCCTTCGCTTAGATTTTAATCAGTAAATAATTTCTCACTCATCTTCTCATCATGTCCATAAATATCTTTCCGGAAATTAAGAAGTCCATCCTTATCTACCCAAGCCGTAAAATAAACAAGGAACACCGGCACGGATTTTTTTACGGTTATCCATTTTTCTTTGGTAAGATGCATGGCCGCTTCAATACTTTCACTGTTCCATGATGAATCAAACCGTAGCATATATTCCGCAAATCTTTTTGGCTCACCCAACCTGATGCAACCATGACTTAA
>JAQBNJ010000077.1 GCA_028288645.1 Sediminibacterium sp. | reverse complement strand
CAAAGAAGCGGTGTTAACACTTAACAGCAATGTAGATAGCACCGTTAATTTACGGCAACCTGCTTTCAAACAAAAATTATTAGCCATCAATGGCGTACAGGCAGTGAGTTTCAGTTCGGATGTTCCTTCGTCGGAAAGTAACAGCAGCGGTAATTTTTCGTATGATCATCGTCCCGATGAAAAATTTGACCTGTTCCGTAAATTTGGCGATGAGGATTATTTTGAAACCTATGGGCTTCAGATCATCGCTGGAAGAGCTTATGAAAAAAGTGATACCGCGCGCGAAGTAGTGATCAATGAAACCCTTGTCAAAAAATTAGGCATTTCCGATCCGCAAAAAGTATTGGGCCACGAAATAAAGGTGGGCAGAACGGCCACCAGGGCTATCTGGGGAACAATCGTTGGTGTGGTAAAAGATTTCAAAACCAATTCTCTACGTGAAGCCGTGAAACCAACTGTGATCGCAGAGAGGAACAAACGGTATTATTATACGGGTATCAAGTTAACCACGGCAAACCTTTCCAAAACGCAGGCAGAAATTGAAAAAACATGGAACGAGTTCTTCCCTGAATTTGTATACCAGCCAACCTTCATGGACAAACGCATCAGCAATTTTTACAGCCAGGAGGACCAGCTCTCGCTTTTGTATAAAATCTTTGCAGGCATTGCCATATTTATTTCCTGCCTGGGATTGTACGGGCTCGTATTATTCATGGCTGCGCAAAAAACAAAAGAAGTCGGTATCAGGAAAGTGTTGGGTGCTACCGTGGGCAATATCGTTTACCTCTTCTCGAAAGAGTTTACCATCCTGATCATTATTGCATTTACGGTAGCCGTGCCCGTGTCATATTATATGATGAGCAACTGGCTGAATAATTTCGTGTTCCGTATTAATATGAGTGTGTGGATATTTTTGCTGGCTATCGTTTCTTCTATACTGATCGCGTGGATCACGGTGGGGTATAAAGCGATAAGAGCGGCGAGAGCAAACCCCGTGAAGAGTTTGCGAACAGAATAAATGAGTTGTCCCGTAATAAGGTATCTCTCTGCGTAAACTCCGCGCTCTTCGCGCCTCTGCGGTGAATAGCATTCCGGATAATAGCGATTCAGTTTCAATTTGAGATCTCAATTCACCGCGGAGACGCGGAGAAGCAGAGTTTTCGCGGAGAGGAGCGCTGAATTGTCCACGGTTTAAAAGCAAATGCATTAAAAATGTAACGAATTGAGTTTTTCAACGTTAACCCATTAACCAAACTCAATAGTATGTTTAGAAACTACCTGAAAATTGCATGGCGGAATATCATGCATTACAAAGCGTATTCCGGCATCAATATACTCGGGTTGGCCATCGGTATTGCAGCATGCCTGCTTATCCTGCAATATGTAACGTTTGAGCTCGGTTACGAAAATTTTCATGCCAACAAGGAAAGGATCTACCGCATACAACAAGACAGGTACGATAACGGCAAACTCAGCACCCAATGGGCCGCGGGCGCTTATGCTGCCGGCAATTCCTTTAAAGATGCGATCCCCGAAATTGAAGCCTATGTAAAGCTTGTACAAAGAAACCAGGCGATCGTGGATGTTGACAACCAGCCTTTAAAATTCAGGAAAGTATTCTTCGCAAGCGGTTCCTTCTTTAAGATCTTTACTTATCCGCTGCTTTCCGGAGATCCGAACACTGCTTTACAGGAACCCTATTCCATCGCCTTATCAGAAACCACAGCACGCAAAATATTCGGAAACACCAATGTAGTCGGCAAAACAGTAAAGCTCAATCGCAGAAATGAGTATAAGGTCACCGCGGTATTCAAAGACGCGCCCGTTAATACCCAGCTTAAGCCTGAAATACTTCTCTCCTATGCCACGTTTGTAAAATTGAACCTGCCCAATAATAACCCTGAAACTGCATGGACATGGGACGGATGTTTAACCTATGTATAGTTACGCAAAGATGCCAACCCTGTAGCGGTGGAAAAAAAGTTCCCACCTATCGTAGACAAATTCGCCGGTGCCGAATTGAAAAAATTCAATGCCTCAGTCACCTACCTCCTGCAACCTTTAACAGATATTCACCTGTACTCGCATTATATGCAGGAACCTGAAACCACCGGTGATGGGAAAACCACTTACCTGCTGGGAGCCATTGCTTTTTTTATCATTATCATTGCGTGGGTAAATTATATTAACCTCGCTACCGCGCGTGCTATTACAAGAGCAAAAGAGGTAGGGATCCGGAAAGCCATTGGTTCGCAACGCAGGCAACTGATACTACAATTTCTTTCGGAATCTGCATTGCTGAACAGTTTGGCATTATTGCTTGCGATATTACTGGTACTCATTGCGATCCCCGGATTTAACAGGCTCACCGGCCAGCATCTTTCGTTTTCGTTATTCACACAAGGCAGGTTTTGGCTCGGGCTGTCTGTTTTATTTGTAACGGGAATTTTCTTTGCGGGTTTGTATCCTGCATTTGTTTTATCCGGTTTCAAACCCGTTGAAGTATTGAAAGGGAAAATGAGCGGTACCCATCAAAATTTTTTACTAAGAAAATCACTTGTAGTATTCCAGTTTTCAGCTTCCCTATTTTTATTAGCTGGAACGGTCACCGTTTACAAGCAGATACAGTTCATGCGGAAGCAAGCTTTAGGGATAGATATTGACCAGACATTAGTGATCTCACCACCCGCTGTTGGCCTAGACTCAACTTTTCTTCAGAAAATAACCGCTTTTAAGGAAGCCTTACGCAAGCAATCTTCCATAAAGAACATAACCGTTTCCAGTAGTGTGCCCGGTGGGGCTGTTGACTGGAACGC
>JAQBNJ010000072.1 GCA_028288645.1 Sediminibacterium sp. | reverse complement strand
TTGGATGATCCCGATGCGGGCAGTTTTGTTTTCAACGATATCGAGATCGCCAAATTCAACGAGCGCCAGCGTGCCGATCTGCGCAAGCATAATATCGGTTTCGTATTCCAGAGTTTTAACCTGATCGATGAGCTGACCGTTTTTGAGAACGTGGAGCTCCCACTGATTTATACAGGTGTGAAAGCCGCTGAGAGAAAGGTAAAAGTGGAAGAAGTACTCGAAAGAGTGCAGATTATGCACCGCCGTAATCACTACCCGCAACAGTTATCAGGCGGACAACAACAGCGTGTGGCCGTTGCCCGTGCCGTTGTGAACACACCAAAATTAATATTGGCGGATGAGCCTACAGGTAACCTCGATTCATCTAACGGTAATGAAGTAATGGAACTGTTAACTAACCTGAATGAACAGGGTACCACCATCATCATGGTTACGCACTCTGAACATGATGCACGTTACAGCCACCGTATTATTCGTATGCTGGATGGGCAGACAGTTACTGAAAACATACTTGTGTAATTAAGGAAAGTTTGTGGTTTGTAGTTTGTGGTTTGTGGTTGTCTTCAATGCAACAGCTAACTACTAATTAGTAATAACTACAAACCACAAACTACAAACCACAAACCGACTCATATGATCAGCAACTACCTCAAGATCGCCTGGCGGAACATGTTCCGCAAAAAAGCCAACAGTATTATTAATATTGCAGGGTTATCAATTGGGATCGCGTGTGTGATACTGATCACTTTGTTTGTGCAGGATGAACAGAAGTATGATAAATTTTTCACAAAGGCTGATCGTATATGCCAGGTGAATGTTTATAACAATATGGGGGGTGAGGAAAGCTATGGTTCCAATACACCTCCACCTGTTGGTGATGCTTTACAAAGAAATTTTCCTGAAATAAAAGCGTACACCAGGTTTTACGTAATAGGCCAGGAAGTGGTAAGCAATGATGCTGGCAGTAAACTGCAAAATCATTTTACAGAAAAGAAATTGCTGGCTGTTGATTCTAATTTTTTACAGGTATTTGATTACGCATTGAAAGCAGGAAATGCATCCAGTTGTTTCCTTCAGCCGCATTCTATAGTATTGACTGAAACGACAGCCAAAAAGTATTTTGGTGATGTTGATCCCATTGGAAAAAACCTGGTACTGGATGAATACAAAGAGCCTTTTGCAGTAACAGCGGTGGTAAAAGATATACCGGCACAGTCTTCCATCCAGTTCGATATGCTGATACCTTCAGCAGCTCGCCCGGTCATAAAACGTTTTAGCTGGAGCTGGGTATGGCGCCAGGTAAATACTTACGTGTTACTTGCCGATAATTTCACTGCTACCAAAGAAAATATTCAAAAGCTGGAAGCAAAGCTTCCGGCAATGATCCGTATAGAAGCTGCGAGTGGTTTTAAACGTATCGGTAAACCCATAGATGAATATTTTAAAGGCGGTGGAAAATGGGAACTGCACCTGCAACCGTTGACTGATGTTCATTTATATTCCGGCGCCGTCAGTTCGCCTTTTCTAACCACATTGGGTGATATTAAATATGTATACATTTTTGCAGCGATCGCTTTATTCATTATGATCCTCGCCTGCGTAAATTTCATGAACCTGAGTACCGCACAATCTGCTACAAGAGCAAAAGAAGTAGGCATACGAAAAGTATTAGGTTCAGAAAAAAAGCAACTGATCAGGCAATTCCTATCGGAAGCAATGTTGTACAGCGTTATTTCAACATTGGTTGCTTTATTACTTGTGGCACTGCTACTTCCACTATTCAATTCAATTGCCGGTAAGACGCTTAGTTTCGCTACTATCTTTAGTTCGGGCATGTGGGTGTTTATCCTGTTACTTACTGTCATCACAGGCTTACTCGCAGGAAGCTATCCTGCATTTTATCTCACCTCGTTTGACCCGGTTTCGGTTTTAAAAGGTGGCGTATTCAAAAAAAGTATCTCCAATTTATTGATCAGGAACGGACTGGTGGTTTTTCAATTCACCGTTTCAATTGCCCTGATCATCTGCACCATTATAGTATTCCAGCAATTACAACACACGCAGAAAATGGATATGGGATTGCAAAAAGACAATGTGATCATCATTCCGAATACAGAAAAACTCAACGCCGGTTCTGAAGAAGTATTCAGGCAGGAGATCGCGAAAATGCCGGGTGTTTCCAGTGCCAGCATTACAACAAGTATTCCTACAGGAAAAACATTTGGGGATGGCTATGAGCCCCTGGCAGAAGGCGCTGATGAACTGCTCACCCACGATATTGGGTTAAGTTCATTCATGGTAGATGAATCTTTTGTTCCGGCACTGCAACTGAAGCTGCTAAAAGGAAGAAATTTTTCAAAGGAATTCAATGATTCATTATCGGTCATCCTGAATGGAACGGCAGTGAAAGAGATCGGTTGGAAAGAGCCTGTAGGCAAATACATGAACTACCCCGGTAACAATAACCAGCATTTCCGCGTGATAGGTGTTGTAAAAGATTTTAATTTCCAATCGATCCGTAATACGATCACTTCATTTGCCATATTTCATAATTCATCAAAAACATATACTACCGGTGCATCAATTATATTGGTGAAAGCAGATGCAAAAAATATTCCATCCATTTTGAAGGAAGTAGAATCTAAATGGAAAGGGTTTGCACCATCTGTTCCTTTTGATTATTCTTTCCTGGATAAAAATTTTGAGGCTCTGTATCTCTCTGAGCAAAGAC
>JAQBNJ010000055.1 GCA_028288645.1 Sediminibacterium sp. | reverse complement strand
GGAGGAAAATTCGGCAAAACAGAAAAAGGAAATATATGGCTGGATGCGAAAAAAACTTCTCCGTACCAGTTCTACCAGTTCTGGCTGAATGCAAGTGATGAAGATGCAAAGACATGGATCAAGATATTTACACTTCTGCCTAAAGATGAAATTGATGCGTTGCTCACACAACAGGAAACTGCACCGCATGAAAGAGCGCTACAGAAAAAATTAGCAGAAGAAGTAACCTGCTTTGTACACAGCCGCGCCGACTATGAATTTGCTGTAAAAGCATCCGAAATTTTATTCGGTAATGCCACTACTGAAATTCTACAGAGTCTTACCGAAGAACAATTGTTACAGGTAATGGAAGGCGTGCCATCTATTGATATTTCACGCACTGCATTGGATGAAGGTTACGAGATCGTAAGTTTCCTGGCAGATACACAGATATTTCCGAGCAAAGGCGAAGCAAGAAAAATGTGGCAGGCAGGCGGATTGGGATTGAATAAGACCAAAGTTTCAAACGACAAGACACAGGTATCAAGTGCGGATCTGCTTCGCGATAAATATTTATTGGTTCAGAAAGGAAAGAAAAATTATTATCTCATCAAAGCTGTTTGATGAAAGTATATTTTATATCCGGTTTGGGAGCAGACGAACGAGCGTTTCGCAGCTTGCGTTTGACGGGTATAGAACCTGTATACCTTAACTGGATCCCTCCGTTACCAGCCGAAAGCATAGAAGGATATGCAAAGAGAATGGCGCAAAGAATTGAAGAGCCTGACCCGATCATTGTTGGCCTTTCATTTGGAGGCATGGTCTCTGTTGAGATCGCAAAACAGATCCCCGTTAAGAAACTGATCTTGATTTCAAGCGCAAAAGGAGAAAATGAATTACCTCCTTTTTTCAGAATGGGAAGAATTGTTCCCTTACACAGGTTAGTACCTGCGCATATTTCAAAAACTGCCGCATCTGTATTCTTCAGATTAGTTGGTCACAGGAGTAAAGAACAGCAGGATACGCTTATTACCATGTTTAATGATAGCCCCAAAGGCTTTGTAAGATGGGCAATGAACGCTGTGGTGCATTGGAAAAATAAAGAAAGACCAGGGAACCTTGTGCATATTCATGGAAATACTGATTGGTTATTACCTTATCGTTATGTAAAGGCTGATCATACGATAGACCAGGGTGGACATATCATGATCGCCAACCAGGCAAAGGAAATAGACTTACTGCTGCAAAAGTTATTGTTTGGGTAAGTTCCTGGTATAATACCGATTAGACATTTAAAATAGGCCATTCCCTTATTTGAAATATCAAATCGCTCATATCCATATGTAATAAATGTCAATAGAATAGAATAGAAACGAAGAAAATAAGCGTTACCGAATTTCGGAGTAACTTTTTTCCTTCGTTTCTCTTTTATTGAAAAGACTAAGATGGCGCGTTTTAAAACAGTATCAACAGACAATTTTAATTTCTAATTGGTATAAGAATGCGATACCTGTAGCTCAACCAGGTATCGCATAATTGTAAACTCAAAACTCAAACAAAAATTATCAGAACTCTCATGCGATAGCATCTTCCATATCGCGTCTTGCTTCTTTGTGTGCCCTTCTGAAATACTTTCTTACGCCTTCATGAACATCGCCTGCTGCATCTGCTAAGTTGTGCATGGCTTTGGCTGTCTTGTTACGGTTTCTCATATAGAGAAAAGCTCCTGCTGCGGCAGTACCTACGATGCCTGCGGCAATTAATATGTTTTTCATATGGATAAATTTAGTTACCATATAAAATGCAATAGCCATGCCAGCGGGAATGGGAAAGTTATTGCACATTAACTGTGGCTTTGTGACTTTTGTGATTTTGTTCCGTAGGAACATCCCGTGGGTAGAAACAAACGTTTACGAGGACGGCCGTTCCGTAGGAACGATTGGTGTATTTGCGTGACACATCCGAAAGATCCATGCAATCTTTAAAGAATCACCATGCGTTCCTACGGAACGCTCGTATATTATAATGCGTCGTTCTACCCACGGGATGTTCCTACGGAACAAAGGCAAGGCTTGAGAACGCTATGTTTTTGTAGAATACTATTTTTTAATTGCTAAAAAATGCTGCCGCATATCTCTTACCCAACTCTCTTGCTGAAGCCGCATCAAAATGTGTAAAATCTCCTTTGTGTACGAGCCCTTTTGCTTCTGCCAATCCTGAGTTCTTTGTAGTAGCTGCAACCTTCTTAATGATCGCATTGATCACGGGGATCTCTTTATTTTCTCCCGGTTTAAAATCTCCGATCTCACCGAGAATGAAGGGAACAGTAGGTGCATTAAATTCTGCGCGGAAACGTTCGATCAGGTCACGCAATTTACTTTCGTATGTTGGACTGCGTGTTTCATTCGCATCGCTTTCTCCCTGGTGCCAGATGATGCCTTTTAGTTCTCCAGATAGTAATGCTGCTTTTGCACGGCGGATGGCATCATCCCAGGGATGTGTTTTGGTTGCCTCATCATATGCGCCGGGTTTCCAGAGATCGATGCGTGTGCCGCCAACGGCTGCGGGAACCAGGCAAATAATTGCATTTTTATCAGCTTTCAATATTTCCTTCGCGAAAGCATAACCCGGGCCAACACCGATAACCGCAGGTTTATCAAAATGCAAAGGCTCACGTGCAGGAACCCATTTATCTTCTTTGTTGAACATCCAGATATTGGGATCGGTGAGGGTATCTATTTCTTCTGGCATACCTCTGCCGGCCATGTTTGATTGGCCGACTAATAAGTAGATATGATTTTTTTTACCATTAGCGGGTAGTTGAGAAAAAACATTCTGTGTTGTGATAAGTAAAATGATAAGAAGAATATTTTTCATGATATAATTTTTGATCAACAATTGCGATAGCAATAGCAAAGATTACGATAGCAATAGACTAAAGCTGGAACGCAAAGAACGCCAGGAACCGCAAGGGGACGCTCATTGCGATCTTTGCGGTCCTTTGCGTCCCTTGCGTTCCAGCTTTTCTTCCCAAAGTTTTTTATACCCGCCTATTAATCATTTCACTGTCTTTATCACATTCCACATCTGCTCCGCCACAAACAAATTCCCTGTAGGCGTCAAATGAACACGATCAGTAGTAAGTATCCCTGATTCTTTATTCTGCAGATTGTTCTTGAGGTTGTAACTGATGAATGCAGCACGCAGATCAACCAAAGGAATATTATTTTTTGTTGTAAAACTCCTCAGCCAGTTGCTGTAAAAATTCAGGTCGCCATCCTGTTGATTGGAATTGTCTGTTTTCTCACCGATCACTGCCGGTGTGCAAACAATTACCTTGCATCCTGCTGCCTGTAATTTATTTACCACGGCTTCATAGAATTTTCCAAACTTGGGATAATCGGTTCCTGTGCCGCTGGAAGCTTTATGCCATACATCGTTCACGCCAACATAGATCAAAACGATATCGGGTTTTTGTTCGAGCACATCTTTCTCAATTCGTAAATAGAGATCGTATATTTTATCACCGCTTACACCGGCGCCTACCAATTCATAATTAGCAGTTTGCCCTTCAGTTGCGATCAGTGAATCCATCAGCTGGATATAACCACCCGGGCGGATCCCCGCAGCAGTAATCGAATCACCGAAAAAAACAACTTTCTTTTTTTTATCCGCAGAACGGAAAGCCATGATAAGCATGCATGCTACGAATACTGCAAGAAGGATCAATTTGTTGGTCATAGTGAAGTGTTTTGAATTATAGTGTGAGGAAGCTGCGAGCTATGAGCTAACCGCTCAAAGCTCATGGCTCGCGGCTCATAGCTTGCTTAATATACATCAGTCGTCACAGGCGTCGTCGATTCTCCGAGCCGCAAATGTGTCCTCACATTTGCATTCACCTGCCCGAATCAGGATTTGTGAGGACACAAATCCGGCGTGCCGGGCTCGCAGCTCGAGGCTCATAGTTCACAGCTGCTCCTAATACACATCCGTCATTACCGGTGTCGTCGACTCCCCCATCAGTTCCACAAATTCTCTTTCCCGAACAAGATACCCATTTCCTTTGGCACAGAAATGCACTTTTATGTTTTCGATACTCAATGGATTTCCTTCGGGTATATCGGCCATATTACTGTAGCGGATATCATGGCCATCAACAATGATCACGAGCCCGCTGCCGATAGCTTCCATGCGATTGCCTTGTGTGATGAGCATGCCCGTATCTTCTCCCAATCCAATACCGATACAGGATGGATTGGCAGAAACTGCCTGTGCCAGTCTTGCAAAACGGCCCCGCTTTTCAAAATGCGAATCGAATATCACCTGGTCCATAAAACCAAGGCCTGTTGTGATCTTTACTTCTCCTTTTAAGTGGGCGCGTGTGGCATTGCCTTCATAGATCATCGTGCTGCTCATGGCCATCGCTCCTGCTGAAGTTCCTGCAATAACAAAATTTTCCTGGAGATATCTTTTCTTAATAATGTCTAAGAAGCGTGTGCCGCCAAAGATCGCAGTCAAACGCAATTGGTTACCACCACTGAACATCACACCGGCGCAACGGCTGATGCGCTGCAGGTAGTCTTCATTCAATGCATCTTCGCGGTTGCGGATATGGATCACGCCAATATCTGTGCAGCCGATCTTACCAAATGCATTCAGGTAGTTCTCTCCCACTTCGTAGGGAATGGTAGACGCGGTTGTGATCACTTCAATACGTGCGGCGGGGCCACCTGCCTCTTCCACTATGCGGCGGAGAATGCCTAACTCGAAAAAATTAAGGTTATCGCGGTACACTGCGCCTTTTTCAAAATCAGTGCCCTTATCTTCTGCGCCACCAATGGCTATCAGTTTTCCTTTGGGAATACTCATGCTTCTAAATTCGTTCGGGACAAAAATAAGGTATTGTGGTTTCACGCAAAGCGTAGTTTCACGCAAAGGCGCCAAGGAGCAAAGGCGCAAAGATCTGTTATTCGTAAATCAAAAAGAACAGAATCTTGCCGGTGATTGTAAGATCATACTCACGATATCTAAACTTTGCTCCTTTGCTCCTTGGCGCCATTGCGTGAAACCCCAAAATAAGTGTTTTGAATTCGTAGCCCTTCCCTGAAAATTCAATATATTCATCGTCACGCTACTGGTGTGTTTTTTGTTAATAATTGTTCAGTAGCCTTATTTAATTCCCCACTCTATGAAAATCGAAGAAATAAAAATATTACGCGGCCCCAATTACTGGAGTGTACGCCGCTCGCAGCTGATCCAGATGAAACTGAACCTGGAGGACCTGGAACAACGACCCACCAATGAGATCGATGGTTTTTTTGAAAGGCTAAAAGAATTGTTTCCCTCCATGTACTCGCATCGTTGCAGCGTTGGCACACCCGGTGGTTTTTTTGAAAGGGTAAAAGAAGGTACCTGGATGGGACATGTGATCGAACACGTTGCCCTGGAAATACAAACTCTTGCCGGAATGAACGTTGGTTTCGGCCGCACCCGCGGAACCGGAAAGCCTGGTGAATATTATGTTGTGTTCAATTACATGGAAGAAGATGCCGGCGTATATGCAGCGCGCGCATCGGTACGAATTGCACAGGCATTGGTGGATGGTGTTGCCTATGATCTTACAGAGGATATACAACAGT
>JAQBNJ010000020.1 GCA_028288645.1 Sediminibacterium sp. | reverse complement strand
ATTGGGATTGCTGGCGCATTTGCCATCTGATGAAATTGAAGCCATCCTGTTACACGAACTCGCGCATATCAAACGAAGGGATTATTTTATCAATCTCCTGCAGAGTTTTGTGGAGACCATCTTCTTCTTCAACCCTGCATTGATGTGGCTCTCCTCCATGATCCGCGAAGAAAGAGAGAACTGCTGCGATGATATTGCCATATCCATCACCAACAGTAAAACAAAATTCATCAACGCACTGATCGCGTTCCAGGAATATCATTTTTCTACACCTTCATACACGGTTGGTTTCCCCGGAAGGAAAAACCAGTTGCTCAACAGGGTTAAACGAATTATCAGCGACAGTAATAAAACGTTGAATGCTACAGAAAAAAGTTTGCTCACGTTTGGTATGGGTGTATTCATCCTGTTCTCTTTTGCTGCTGCAAAAAAAATAACACCGGTTGTTACAGAACCGTTATCCGCATCAGTAAAGATTAATAGGGAAAGAGACAATGTATTATACGAAAGACAAATGTCTACGATCGATTATCGGAAGTTGCGGAAACCAATAACTGCAAAAGAACCCATTGTAAGTGTGTTTGAAGGGTCGCCTTATTTACCTGTAACACCCGAATTCATTGACACAACACCCGGGAAACTCCAGGACAGGATAAACTCCGGAAGATCTGTATTCGGCGAAGAAAGATCAGTGCCACTCAAACTAAAAACCTATTCGGCGGTATCGGACAGCTTATCGAATTTATTTACGGGAATAACGATAGATCGTAAAGATAATGATGACAATAAAATTGAATTTATTTCCGCAACAAAGAAAGACGGCACACTGTATAATTTCAGGAAAGTGAATGGTAAAATAACAGAACTGTTTATCGATACTAAACCGGTTAGCGCAAATGATTTTGCTAAGTATGATGCAGTGATCACCGATATTGAAAATGTGGTCAAATACCGCAAACAAAGATCGGATGAAAGGCGTGAGCTGGCTACTGCAGACCGCGAAGCCATGTTGCTGAATAAGCAAACAAGATTGCAGGAGAGCCGGCTGAAGTTGAATGAACAACATTTGCTTGACCAGGAAGCAAGACGTATTTCCGCCGATTACAAACGCGACCTGTTGTTAAATCACCAGAAAGCGCTGCATGACAGCACCCGGATGAATAAAGAATATAACCGGCTTATAGATACTTTCTATAAAGCCGTTTCCGAGAAGGCAAAACTGGATATGAACAGGAAAGCAGCAGATAAAATTAAATCGAATGTGAAAATGAAAGTTGATACTGCCAACATGTTAAAGAAAGGCGGCGGGTATGTTGTGTATGCCGATGTAATCAAGGTAGGTGACAAAGTGTTTCGGGACAGTTTTAGAAGCGCAAGTAAAGATGGGTATGCCCGATATGGTGACGTGGTCAAATACACTGATCTCACTGCACGCGACGAGAGCCGTATTCGTAAGCAGGAAGCTATGTGGGCACGGGCATCAGAAGATGATGCACGCGTACAGGAATCAGCTGAAGTAATGTGGAACATCATCAAGGACCTTGAGGCGGAGGGTATCAAAATGGATATGAAAACAGGATGGTTCGCACTTGATAAAGAACAGTTCATAGTTGATGGTAAAAAGATCTCCGCCGAACTGCATGAAAAATTCAGGAACAAATACATAAAATCAAAAGACGGATGGGGTTATTATTACGGCCCCATTAAGGTAACAGGAAGAGGCGTTTTCCTGGATTATAAAAACCTTGTCAAATAAATGTAACGTTTGGAGCATTTAGCAGTTATGCAAATGTTGCGTGTGAGGAACATGCACAAATCCCTTAATTGAACGGTTGAAAGGTATGTCATGGATTGGCAGGGCCCATGGCATGCCTTAACCAACCGTTCATATAAAACCATTGATTTTTTTTGAATCCAATTCCAACCTTGCAGCATCACTGGGTTCTTATGCAGGGAAATCACACAGCTTATAAAAACTAATTCTTATACATGAAACAGGTATCTCTACTTTTAATGATCATTTTCTCCGTTTTAGCAGTGTCTGGGCAGGCAGGTACGATCAGCGGTACATTAACAGATTCAGCAGGTAAAAGTTTGGCATTCGCAACTGTCACGGTTTTTAAAGCAAAAGATACGGTGATCGTTACCTATCGTTTAAGTAATCCCGACGGGGATTTTAAAGTAGGTGGATTGCCGCTGGATCTTCCCTTGCGCGCGATCATTACTTTCTCAGGTTACCAGGCATTCAGAAAGGAATTTACACTCACAGCAGGTAATATCAGTTTGAATTTTGATACCGTTAAAATGGTGGCAACTTCGCAATTATTAGATGAGGTGATCGTAATATCTGAACGTCCACCTGTTTCCATGAAACACGATACGATCGAATTTAATGCCACCGCTTTTAAAACACTTCCTAATGCATTGGTGGAGGACCTTCTGAAAAAATTACCCGGCGTACAGGTAGATGCAGACGGAAATATCAGTGTGAATGGTAAAGTAGTCAACAGGATATTGGTTGATGGAAAAACTTTCTTCGGCAGCGATCCAAAAATGGCCACAAGAAATCTTCCTGCCAATATCATTGATAAAGTGCAGGTGATGGACGATAAAGAAGAACTGCTTCGCAATGGAGATGATAACCTGAATAATGTGGGAAAGGTTGTGAACATCACCTTGAAAAAAGGAATGAAAAAAGGCTGGTTCGGAAAAGTATATGCCGGTGGTGGATCAGATGAAAGATTTGAAGGAGGCGGTATCGCAAACGTGTTCCGCGACACTTTCCAGGTGAGCCTTTTAGCGTATACAAACAATTTGAACAAACCTGGTTTTGGTATGAGCGACCTGATGCAGGCAGGCGGGCTCGACCGTTCGAACAGCAATCTCAACAGCCGCAGCACCAGCATCTGGACAAATGGCGCTGGAAGCGGGATCTCTATTAATGGCGTAAGCTTTGGAGGTATACAGAACTATGGCGGTATTGCTACGAGCAAGGGGGTAGGATTTAATATGAACCATGCACCAAATGCAAAGCAATCTTTGTTTGCACAATATTTTTATGGAAACATACTGATCGACAGGCGCAATGAAACCGATACCAAACAATATACAGGCGATACAGTTATCGGTAACAATACAGTGGTAACGGGCAGCGTGGTAACACATGCCCACAATATCGGTATCGGCTGAAAATTCAAACCGGATTCTGTAACTACTTTGCAGGTAAGTGCCAATTATACCATTGGTATACAGGATGAGAACCGGATCAGTGATATCGCAAGTACAAATACCAAGCTTGGGCCTTTGAGCAACGGGGATATTTTTCAGAACAATAAAGCGAATACCTATTATTACCGCCATGCATTGACCTATACACGTTTATCCAAAACAAAAAAAGGAAGGCGTTATACGATCTCTCATAATATGGATGTGAACAATCGTTTCAATGATTATTCAACCGATTCAAGAACAAGTTATCTCTATCCGACAGCGTATGACAGTTTGTTACGCCAGTTGAGGGAGGAAGGCGTACCACGTACAGATATCGCTACCAGTTTCAACTATAGTGAACCGATCAGCAAAGCATTCACATTGCGTATTGGCGGAAGATATGAATACAGCAAACTGAATAATGCGATCACTACTTTCAATCCAAATAGTGTGAACCAGAAATTTGATGTGGTGAACAATTTACTCAGCAGTAATTTCTTCAGGGAAAGCAACCGCGCTTTTCTTGGTACTGGCTTTGAATTTAAACACAAGGATCTTACGATCACTCCGGGCCTGCGATTGCTGTTACAGAGTGTAAATAATATTCTTGCCTCACTTCCGAACCCAATCAAACAAAAAAGCAATGATCTTCTGCCTACATTAGGCGTGACGTATAAACAATTTAATTTTAATTACAACAAAGATATCAGCCTTCCCGGCTATACCAACCTGATACCGGTGGCCGATAATACCAATCCATATATGATCTTCAAAGGAAACCCTGACCTGGTTCCTGCTGAACGACATAATTTCTCTGTCAATTACTATTTCAACAATACAAAGAAGAACCTGAACATTGGATTGAATGCCAACGGCGGATTTTCAAAGAACGACGTGATACAGGGAGTTATTGTTGATCAAAGAGGCATACAAACCAATACACCGATCAATGCAGATGGAAGTGTTAACTATGGCATCAACTATAATGTAAACAGGCAATACAAGAATAACCCGAAATTTATTTTGAGCTGGAACTTTGGCGCATGGTATGGATTTAACCGGAGCCGTTTGTTATTCAATGGTGAAAGCAGTACACAGGAAACCTATAACCTGCAGCAATGGGGTGGATTGAATTTCAACTTTAATGATAAAGTAGAGATAAACAATAACGGCGGCTTCGGATACAATTTTACCAATTACAGCAGCAAGTCTTTCAAACAGATCAAAATATCGAGCTACAATATCAGCACCGAACTGATCGTACGCATGCCGAAGCATGTAATATGGGAAAGCAGTATCAACTACAGCACTAATGGCAACACGATCCCGGGCCTGCCAAAAAGTTTTGCACGATGGAACGCCGCGATCAACTTCACCATGTTAAAAGATGAAAAAGGTGTTCTGCGCATCAGTATGTTCGACATATTGAATTCCGGCAAAAGCATCAACACATCTGCCAACAGGAATATGATCACGATCAATCAAACAAATGTGCTCTCACAATATCTGATGGCAACATTTACGTATAATATCCGAGCCATCGGTGGAGCGAAGAAGAAAGTGGGAGGGGAGAGATTGTTTTTGTTCTAATTAGTAGTTGACAAATATATTGTGCCATTAAATTATTGAATATCGTGTTTGGCATTTCTCACGACTAAGGTAAAGTTTCCGAAAGATGGGATTTAAAGCTGGAACGCAAAGCCCGCCAAGTACCGCTAAGTACGCAAGGAAAACCATTGCGTTCATTGCGAAACCTTTGCGGGCTTTGCGTTCCAGCTTTTCTTCTGCACATATAAACTGCAAAAAAACACATCGTACTTCCCGCGAACAAAAGAAATGTCATTCATTTAATAACACAGCACGTTAGTATTTAATGATTAAAGCCGCAAGCTACAGATCAACAAAGATCTTAGCTTGCGGCTTACCCAATTATTAACTATTAATTACTAATTACTAACTATTAATTATTATCCCCTTCTTCCGCCTCCACCACCACCACCTCTATTCTGCCCTCCATTTCCACCACCTGCACCTCTAGGTCCTCTCAACAATCCCGGCATCCTTTGTTGTTTGCCGGCAAACTGGCGAAGATTGTAAGTGAAGGTGAGCATCGCGTAACGTGTCAATACATTGCTTTTTGAATCTACAATGGTATTACCTGTTATGGTGCGTGTCACACTCTGGTTCTGATTCAACAGGTCAAAAACAGATAATCTTAATTCACCGGCTTTGTTTTTCAGGAACTGTTTCGCGATGGATGGATTTAATAATGGTACACTTGTATTA
>JAQBNJ010000017.1 GCA_028288645.1 Sediminibacterium sp. | reverse complement strand
TCTGTTTGCCCACGCCGATATTCATGCTCCACATGGGGTTAGATACCAATACTCCCTGCACAGCGCCAGACCTATAAAATCCACTGATCTCACCGCTCCATCCCTTGTTAAAAGTGAATTGGTTATTCACGTTTGTCATGAATGATGTACCCTCTACTTCTTCCAGTTTGTTATTGATGATACCGCTGAATTTATTGTTGAATACATTCAGGTAAATACTTGTTCTGAACCATTTTGTAACCGGTGCATTGAGGCTGACAGATGCACCGAAGCTAATCCTTTTAGCGATGTTGCTTTTCTTCACGTAGCTGGTATTGGTGCTGTCTACCTGCTCCAGCACATCCTGTATGATATCAGTGGTAGTGCTGTAGTTCAATGAAGTGGTCAGCATACTTTTGAAAGTATGGTTGATCTCGAAATTATGACTGAACTGTGGGTTCAGGTAAGGGTTACCAACCTGGTAAGTGTATTTATCAAGGAAATTAAAGAACGGGTTCAGATCCTGGTAATTCGGTCGGTCGATACGGCGGCCATAACTTATCGCGAACTGGTTCTTTTCGTTCGGAGTGTAACCGATAAACGCTGTAGGGAACACTTGTGTATAGTCTCTTTTAAATACTATGCTGGTCGTTAACTGATTACCGCTCAGGTTTGTATTTTCCAAACGCAATCCTAATTGAGCGCTCCATTTCTTGTTCAGTTGCTTGCTGAGGTTTAAGTAAGCCGCGTTGATATTCTCTTTGTAAAGGAAGTGATTACTACGGTTAACATCTGTTACATATTGACCGTTTGAGAAATTCAGGTTAGCATATTGCGCATCATTGTCTGTTTCAACATAACTGCTTTTCCATCCTGCTTCAAACCTGCTTCCTCCTTTGATCGGGTGTGTAAAATCTATTTTAGCGCTATAGATATCAATGTCTGATGGAATATTTCCCCTGAGTGTTTCATCTGTGCTTTTTTTGTTACCCGCATTATCAAAGAAACGATTGGATAATAATTGCGCAGAACCTGAAGTATAGTTCACATAATCCACGTCCGCCGTCAACTCATTACCCACACTATCGAATACATGACGCAGGTTAAAATTCACACCGATATTTTTATAGCTCGATTTTACATCATTGATCGCCTGTGTGCGCGTGGTCAATGCACCGTTCTTGTCTTTGATCAGCGTAGTATTATCTGTGAACTCGGTATTACGGCTATCATAACCTGTAACTACTAAACCGAGTGTGGTTTTCTTATTCATGAAATAGTCGGCGCCAGCTTTGTAACTATAACCACGGTTATCTCTTGAACTTTTCGCTACCTGGTCAAAAATGGATAACAGTTCGCTCGTTGTCTGGTCACGGAATTTGCGCATCAGAACAAGGTCACCGAAATTCTCGTTGTAAAAAGTACTCGCATTTGCAAAATAGTTGAACTTGTTCTCACGGAAATTCAGGTTCGTACTGAGATTGGCTTTAGGAAGTACCCCCTGGCCGTAGCTCGCAGTTACACTTCCATTATATCCTACTGTTTTTGTTTTCTTTGTTTTGATATTGATCACACCGGAATTACCCGATGCATCAAATTTTGCCGGAGGATTGGTCATAATCTCGATCTGGTCAAGATTCGCGCTTGGCAAGTTCTTCAGCATATTGGCAAGATCCTGTCCGCTGAGGTAAGTAGGCTTGCCATCCATCATGATCATCACTCCCTGTTTTCCTTTCAGGCTGATGTTACCGTCTTTATCAACCGAAATACCTGGTGATTTTTCCAGGATATCCATTACGGTAGCCCCGGTATTAGAAGGTGTAGCATCTACATTAATCACCGTCCTGTCTACTTTCTGCTCAACAAAAGGCCTTTTAGCCACGACGGTTACATCCTGCAGGTTCTTGGAAGCGCCCGTTAATGAAACAGGGCGCAAAGTATAATCAGGTTGTGCAGCGCTGATCGTAAATGACTCGCTATAGTATTTTGCAAATCCAACACTTTGAATCACTACCAGGTATTTACCTTCAGCCACTTTCTCCACTTCAAAATGCCCGGTCTTATCCGAAACCGCCAGTTTTACTACGGATGAATCCTTTGTGCGCAATAAGCCGACAGAAGCCGATTCAATTGTTTTCTGGGATGAGCTTACTATCCCACTCACTTTCCCGGCTGCACCTGTTTGCGCATGGCCGACAAAAGGCAAGGACAAAACCCCTAAAGCTGTCAGCATTGCTACGATCTTTTTCATTTGTGATTATTTATTTATGATTTATTTAGTTCCCGTTGTTGCTAATTACAGGCCAAAACTATGAACTATGTAATGCATAGTACATAGTTTTGTATTTAACGGCAAAAAATCGGGATGAATGGTAAACTGTGAAAGGTTTCTTAAAATCTTAGATTAGACGAAGGAGCTCCGGTTATTGTTACGCGGCTAAAATAAAAAAGCAGCGGATGGGCCGCTGCTTGTATCTTATCTTATTTATTTTCAATTGGTTATGCCACTTCAAAACCAACCTGGTAAAAATTGTTTACTGCCACAACCGGTTTTAAATTGATATAAAAATTACTTACAAACTCCGTATATGCCTTGAATTCATGCGTAGCCACCGAAAATTCATCAAACATGATGATATCTCCTTTTCGAAGTACGGTGTACAGTTGACTCAGAGTAAAAATTGTTGCAGAATAAAGATCAGCATCCATCAAAATGACTTTTTGCGCATCCGAACTAAGCATTTCATCATGTTTGCGCATAAAACCGGGCAGGGTATCCTGGAAAATCCCTTTGATAAATTCGCCCCTGCAATCTTTCATAAGAGTCATAGAAAAAATCATGACTCCATTCTTATAAAAACTGCCACAAAAATAATGGAGTCCATCCAAAGTATCAAAAACAAAAAAACGGTATCCA
>JAQBNJ010000014.1 GCA_028288645.1 Sediminibacterium sp. | reverse complement strand
CCTGTTTGCTGTTTGGCCTGTTCAATCACTTCCCTGAGATCTTTCACACCGCTACTGATCGCGCTTAATTGAAAATGCGGAACCTGTAAAGCATGTGCAATGATATTTGCGATGGTTGTTTTACCTACACCAGGCGGCCCCCACAATATCATCGAAGGCACACGGCCCTGCTCTATTGACCGGCGTAAAATACTTCCCTTGCCTGTCAGGTGTTCCTGACCAACAAGATCGTCCAGTGTTTCCGGACGCATTCTTTCTGCCAATGGGATATTACTGTTCACACCTAAAATTAGTGAAAATCCCGCAGGGCTTTGGAAGGGTTTTGTTGAGACAGGGCGTTAGTCAGGTTTGGGTGCACTAAACAGGTGGCCGTACTTTTTCAGGAGCCTGAAATTAAGCTGTATGTGAACCAGTAATATAATACCCAGGAAGAACATGAACCAGGCCATTCCTTTCATAATGGTCATGAACAATTCAAGATTGAACATCGGCGGAATATTCGGTTGTGCCTGCATGAACTGTGAAACATATTGCTTCAACGTAAGATCATTTGTAAAAAAGATACTCAATGCATTTAATAAGAACATGATGCCCATAAAGGATGAAACAAATGCATTCACACGTATCCAATCGCGAAGACCTGGTTTGCATTGGCGGCCGGTATCTATTCCTCTTATGAGAAACTGAAGGCTTACAAAAGTATAGATCACAAAAGCGCCAAGGATGAATGCGACCAGTAAAAGAGCCGGATTAGCCACGGCACTCAAAATGAAAAGAATATCCATAAACCCGAACATGGCTGCAATGGGTAGTAAAATAAAAGTCAGTATCCTGAAAATAGTAAGTTGTTTCATGTAGAACAGCCGTTATTGTTGTTGCTGCCCGGCAAATGTATCGATAATAATTTCAGGAACATCTGCGGCCGATTGCTTTTCCAGTTGCACATTGGTTAACTCTTCAAAAGTTACACCGTCTTCGTATCCAACAGATACATATACTGAAAGTGATTGCCTTGCTGGTCCTTTGAAAGTTCCTTTTACCGGTGTGCAATCTATAAAGTTGCGGCCAACTGCAAGCTTTACATGGTGATTGGTTACCCATACATTATTGGTAGGATCGATACCGGCCCATCCATAACCGGGCACATAGGCTTCTACCCATGCATGCGTTGCGCCTTCACCGCGCATGCCATTTTTATTTGGGCAGATATAACCGCTTACATATCTCGCCGGTATGCCCATCATGCGTAGTAATTCAAGCATCACATGCGCAAAGTCCTGGCAAACACCTGCTTTTTTTTCCAGGATCTCATCAACGGTTGTTTCAATATTGGTGATGCCTTTGATATACGTGAAATGATTGAAGATGAACGAGCAGGTATCTTCAACGATCACACTGATGCTTTTATCCGGATGATTAAGTTGTGATGCGTATTGTTGCAATTGATCCAATGCTTTGATATGCGATGGCCGCATCAGTTCTATCAACTGCATATCATTGCCAAGATGTGGTAGGATATCTTTTGTGTAGGTCATGGGAAGCAACTGCAGGTCCTGCGGTACCAATGTCCTGATCAATAATTTACTTTCGATCACCATTTCGCGGTGTGGGCGCAGCACATTAAAAGTGCCGGACTTGTTTCCCCAATAATCGGTATAAGAAAATACTTCGGGCTTGTCGGTGATTGTAAGGTCGTGTTGCAGTGTTTCCTGTTCATGCGACTGAAAAGGGAAGATCATGATGTTATTCATGCTCTCTTTAACCGGCCTGTCGTATTCGTATTTTGTGATGTGGTGTATCTTAAAGATCGGCATTCGTTTGTTGTTTACGCATAAGAAAAATAGATCTGACCCAGCATCGCACTAAATTCATTCAGCTCTTTTCGTACCTGTTTTAAAAAAGGTTCTAAACCCGTTTCGGCCACTAAGGCAAGATCAGAGAATTTTACAGAACTGTGTAGCCTGCCAAACGCCCTGCTCAGTGGTGATATGCCTTCTACAGGATTTGATTCGGTAATATCCCTCAAATATTTTTGCGCCCTGTCCAGCGAATAATACAAAGAACGCGGGAAATTTTTATCAAACAAAACCTGTTGCGCCACATTGCAGTTATGGTTAAGATTGCTGGAATTCTTTAGATGCAATTCATAGCCGGATAGGGCAAGCAATAAACTGCGCCAATAGAGAATATCCTGTTCATTTGTAAAATCATGGTTCACTTTTTTGAAGAATACATTGGTAAATTCGACCGTTAATAAACACCGCTCCACGAATTTTCCAAGGTTCATATAGTTCCATCCCTGTCCGCGCGGCATGGTGCTGTCGGTAATGCCCAGGAACTGGTCGCTGCTGTTGATGAGTGTATCAATGATAACGATTGCATCGGGTCCTGATAATTTTTCTGCGAGAGCATGGTGATTGATGAGATGGTATAGATGATTCACCTGTTCCCAAACCTCCTTCGTTATCTGGTCCTGTACACCTCTTGCATTCTCCCTCGCTTTTGTAACGATCACTTTTAGAGAGTTAAGATTTTTTGTATCGGTCAGTATGTATTGCAATACCGCTGTATCATTTTGCTTTAACACTTCTATTTCTTCCGGCGACAGCGTTGTGAAGATCTTTAAAGCAGGTTCCCAGGTAATACCACTGGCCTGCACTTTATCGAACGATAAAATATAACTCGTCTTCAGCAAACGTAACATACCATCCGCCCTTTCCATGTAGCGGTGTAGCCAGAATAAGGAGTCTGCGATTCTACTTAGCATGTGTTCTTTGGTGTTTTGGTTTTACTTGGTAGTATTGTTTTTTATTTGAAACGTTTGTGGTTTGGAGTTTGTGGTTTGTGGTTGTTTAATACCAGACACCAAACTGCAAATGCCAAACGGTTTAATCTACGACCCATGTATCCTTGCTACCCCCGCCTTGTGACGAGATTAATACGAGTGAAACTTCGCGCTATGCAACTCTTGTAAGGCCACCGGGAACAATTTCAATTCCGTTGGGGCCGCATAGTGCATAGGGGCGGAGATCTACGTGACGGGGTTGTAATTTTCCATCCAGTAAACAGGGCACGGTTGACAATTGAATGATCGGTTGCGCGATAAAATTTCTTGGATTGGCAAGGATCATTTTTTTTGCTTCCTGTAAGGCTTCTTTGGTAGCGCTGTTGCCCATCACCATTCCATAGCCGCCTGATTGATTGGTTTCTTTCACCACCATTTTTTCCATGTGATCGAATACATGTTGCCGCTCATCTTCGTTCTTCATTTGATAAGTGGGAACATTGGAAAGAATGGGTTCTTCATTCAGATAATATTTGATCATATCAGGAACATATGCATACACGGCTTTATCATCCGCAACGCCATTACCCAATGCATTTACGATCGCCACATTTCCTTTCCGGTAAGCGCTCATTAAACCCGGAACGCCTAAAGCACTGTCGGGCCTGAATACCAACGGATCAAGGAATTCATCATCTACTCTTCGATAAATTACATCTACCTGGCTTAAACCGGCCGTTGTTTTCATATATACTTTCTGGTTATCAACCAATAGGTCACGTCCCTCCACTAACTGGATGCCCATTTGCCTTGCAAGAAAAGTATGCTCGAAGTAAGCAGAATTAAATACACCCGGTGTGAGTAATACAACAACGGGATTCTCTGTTTGCCTTGGCGATAAAGACACTAAATTATCGTGCAGCAGCAAGGGATAATTATTGATCATCCGCACATTGCTGTTCGCTAAAAGATCGGGAAATATACGTTTGGTCACTTCCCTGTTCTCAAGCATATATGATACGCCGGAAGGAGTACGCAAATTATCCTCGAGGATATAAAAAGTTCCATCGTCGCCGCGTATCAGGTCAATACCGGCAATATGCACATAAATATCATATGGAACCTGTATGCCGAATATCTCTCTTGTAAAATGCGGGCAGGTGGCAATGAGTGCGGCGGGAATGATATTGTCTTTGATGATCTGCTGCCCGTTGTAAATATCTTTCAGGAAAAGATTCAGCGCTTTTAATCTTTGCTTGATACCTGTTTCAATATGCTGCCACTCAACCGCGGTAATGATGCGTGGGATGATATCAAAAGGGAAGATCCTTTCAATGCCTTCGTTATCGCTGTACACCGTGAATGTGATCCCCTGGCTCATGAACAATTCACTTGCGAGCTTATCTTTCTGCTGCAGGTCGTGCAGGTTTAATTTACTGATGGCCTCGTGGATGGTATGATATTGTTGCCTTATGCTCTCAGAATTCTTCATCTCGTCCCAAATATGGGGCACAACAGGGTATTGTTGAAAAAGGGTATCTCCGGTCATAAACAGTTGTTTTGTATGGTCAGCTACAAACAAAAAAGTTGCCACCCAAATGGCTTGGACGAGCAACTTTTCTAAGGTAAGTAATTTTGATTAATGGGAAACTAAAAGATCAATCTTCTTTAAAAGTAAAACTAACTGGCTTCGGAATAAGTAATCGGCATTAATTTTTCCAGATTTACATGTTTAGATGCTTCCATGATCTCAATGCCAATGATTTTATCATCAGCTCCAAGATCTAACACAATATCATCCGTTACGCGTTTGTTTGTAACCTCTTGTTCAGATGATTCTAATCTCAAATAAAGGAGGTCTGTTTTTGAATCATAGTGAATTGTCATAGCTTAAAATTTTCCGTAAAAAACATACACTGTTACTGTAATAATTATATCATTTTCAAACACATAATAAACTTCTAACTTCTTTTCCTGGTAAAATTTTCCATTTCTTAGTTTTTCAAATTGGAAAGTTTTTGATTTTGCTAATCTTCCTTGTTTTGCTGCCAGAAAGTTACCATCAGTAAGCGTTTCTTCTATTTCATTCAAAAAGGCGCCCCTTTCTTCCGCTCTTGCCAAAGTATGAGGATCTATCCGAATTTCCATGTTCTAAATTACAAATAATCACTCAATTTTTGAATTTGATG
>JAQBNJ010000002.1 GCA_028288645.1 Sediminibacterium sp. | reverse complement strand
GTAATACGCACTGATGTAGCGGCGCCAACCGGCACCAGGGCCACCATCACACTCGTGAACGGAACCAAGATCATTCTTGACAGTAACAACAAAGGCACACTGGCTATGCAGGGAGAGGTATCGATCGAAAAAACAAAAGACGGTGAGATCGCCTATCACGGCATAGCGGCGCAATCTGTTTATAACACTTTATACAACCCACGTGGAAGCAAACCGGTGTCGCTTACATTGAGTGACGGCAGTAAAGTGTGGCTCAACAGTGAAAGTTCTCTGCGTTACCCGACTTCATTTACAGGAACAGACAGAGCAGTGGAAGTAAGCGGCGAAGCTTATTTTGAAGTAAAGAAGAACCTGCTCGCACCATTCCGCGTATCCATTGCCGGCAAAGGCACTGTTGAAGTTTTGGGCACACATTTTAATATCAATAGTTATGCAGATGAACTCAATACACGCATCACTTTACTGGAAGGAAGTGTCCGTATAGGTATAACAGCTGCTTACAAGAATTCGGTTGTGATACAACCCGGGGAACAGGCGCTATACCCAAATGCCAGTCCTGTACCTGCAGCAGTTTCTGTAAAATCCCATGTAGATCTCGCTGCGGTAATGGCCTGGAAGAACGGCTTTTTCAATTTTGATAATTCGGACCTGTACGCCGTAATGCGCCAGCTTTCGCGATGGTACAATATAGAAGTGCAGTATGAAGGAAAGATACCCGCCAGGAAGTTTGGCGGCGAAATGCAACGCGACCTGAACCTTTCCGAAGTATTGAAATTACTGGAAAAGAATAAAGTACATTTTAAAATAGACAACAATTATCTCATTGTCCGACCCTAAAAACAAAAACATGAAATAAAAAAACACAATCCATAAAAAACCGCTCCGACTGCAATCGGAACGGCCAAAGATGGACCATTTATCAATCACCTGTAGAAGTGAACTTTTTAATCATCCAAACATTGCTAAAGTATGAAAATTAATGCGAAGATCCGGTTCATGCAACCGGTTGAGCGGACAGGGGCCTGGCCAGGGATCCCCGGTGTCCGGATCAGAAAAAAATCAAAATCCTTACTCGCCATGAAACTAACCTTCATCCTGCTTGTAGCATCTTTTCTCCAGGTGTCTGCAAAAACAGCAGCGCAGGCAGTAACACTATCCGCAAAGGAAATGCCGCTGATAAAAGTATTCGAGGCGATCAAGACACAAACAGGTTTTGTATTTTTTTATGATGCGGCATTGCTGCAACAGGCAAAACCCGTTAACCTCACCGTAAAAAATCAATCGCTTGCAAGCGTGCTTGAACAGGTGTTCAATGATCAGCCCATGACATGGACGCTTGTTAATAAAACCATCACGGTTGTTCCGAAAACTGCAGAAGTAAAAACAAAAGAGATCACTGTAGTAAATGAACCACCACCGGCTAATATCGTAACAGGAAAAGTAACCGATGAAAATAACCAGCCATTGGCAGGCGCCAGCGTTGTTGTAAAAGGAACCACGCAGGGAGTAAAAGCCGGGACAGATGGCAATTTTTCTATCGATGTAAATCCGGGCTCAGTGCTTGTGATCTCTTATGTGGGATATGAAGCACAGGAGATAGCGATAAGCAACCAGTCTACAGTTTCCGTTCGCTTAAAATCGGCAGTTGTTGTGATTGAGCAGGTAGTTGTGGTGGGATATGGTACACAACGCCGCAAGGACCTTACCGGAACGATCTCTACCGTAAAAGGTGAGACCGTTGCAAAACAACCCGGCACCAATCCCGTATCATCGCTACAGGGTAAAGTAGCAGGGCTCACTGTTTCCAATACAGGAAGGGCAGGAGCCAGTCCCGTAGTGCGTATCCGTGGTATCAATAGCACAAACAGTGCCAACCCGGTGTATGTAGTAGATGGCATCCTGCATGATAATATTGATTTTTTAAATCCGGCAGATATTGAAACCATCGATGTACTCCGCGATCCTTCATCCATTGCGATCTACGGCCTTCGCGGTGCAAACGGTGTGATCGCCATCACATCAAAAAAAGCAGGGAGGGGTGAAACAAGGATCAATTTCCAAAGCTCAGTAGGCATACAAAAAGTGAACGACAAAATACAGGTAGCCGATGCTGAAGGATTTAAGAAACTGTACAATGCGCAACTGGCCAATTTACGGGCGCCTGCATTCGATTATACAAATTATACCGCCAATACCAATTGGCAGAACCTGGTATTGCGCGATGCGATCATCACATCCAATAACCTCAGCATCTCTAACAATACAGACAAAAGCACAACGTATCTGAACATCGGGTACACAAACCAGGATGGCGTGCTTCGCAATGATAATTATACACGCTACCTCGCACGCATTAATGAAGAGATCCGCTTTACCGATAAGATCAAAGTAGGCGCTGAAGCAACCGGTTATTACTGGACAAGCAATGCGCCATCTGCTTCTATCAGCAATGCATTATGGGCCGCGCCGATCGTGCCGATACAGCAGGACGCTAATACCTACTACAGCATGCCTTCTTTTCAAAGGGCACAGGTAGGTAACCCGATCGCCGCACTGAACAGGGGCGATGGTACCAGTATCGACAAAGGCTTCCGGATCATCGGTAATATTTTTGCTGAGATAAAGTTTGCGCGTTACTTCACATGGCGCTCTACTTTTTATACAGATCTAGCTTTCAACAACAACAGGAGTTTCAGCAGGCTGCCGTATACTTTCATCAACCTGGGAGAAGGTGCAACGCCAACTACTACCACGTTTGATAATTCTGTGCGAACCTCTGTATCACAAATCCAGAGCGAATCAAAACGTTACCAGCAGGATCATACAATTAATTTTACGCAGTCTTTCAACAACCACACATTCACTGCGCTCGCCGGGTTCACTTCTATTTACAGCCATAGTTCTTACTTGAACGCTACACGAAGGGATACGTCTGTTAACATCAATGACAATCCTGATTTCTGGTACATCGGCGTATCAAATGCAAACAACCCGGGCAATTTTGATGGAGGCGGAGGAGAGAGCGCTATTGAAGGTTTCTTCGGAAGATTAAGTTATTCTTACGCAGGAAAATATTTACTCAATGCCACTGTACGCCGTGACGGAAGTTCAAAATTTGCACCACAGAACCGCTGGGGTACTTTCGGAAGCGTGGGTCTTGGCTGGATCGCGAGCGAAGAGAAATTCTTTAGAAAATTCGATGCCATCAACTTCCTGAAATTTCGTGGGGCATGGGGCCTGACAGGCAATGCAAATGGTTTTGCGGATAACCTGTACAAACCCGGCATCTCCAATGCATCGACCGCCATCTTTGGCGATAATATTTATTCTTCGATACAAGCCTCATATATACCCGATCCAAACCTGCATTGGGAAACTGTTCGTGGACTCGATCTTGGTTTCGACCTCCGCACAGTGAACAACAAACTGAATTTTGAATTTACCTGGTATAACCGAACCACCACAGATATTCTTACCGCTGTGGCATTGCCAAATGAAACCAGGAGCTATTTCACCAATCTCGGTGAGATCAGTAATAAAGGAATAGAAGTTTCGCTGGGATGGAACGATAAAGTGGGAAAGAATTTTAGCTATGGCGCATCAGTGAATTTCAGTTACAATAAAAATGAAGTGAAATCGATCGGTAATAATTTCAATTTCTCGATCATTGGAAACGGCGGTACCAATCTAACAACCACTGGACAATCCATCGGGTATTTTTATGGATATACGCAAACAGGGATTTATCAATCCTCGGCTGATATGGCTAAACAGGCAACCTTCACCAATTCACTACCCGGTGATATTTCCTATGCTGATATCAATGGTGATGGCGCGATCACACCGGCCGACCGCGGCTATATCGGCTCACCATTTCCTCCTTACAGTTTCGGCGGAAATTTTACAGTAGGGTATAAAGGTTTCGACCTTGACCTTGATGTACAGGGAATGGCCGGTCATAAAATATACACGCAACGCCGCACGTCAACCTTCGCGGTATTGAATTATGAAACCAACCGCCTCTCCGCATACACCGCTCCGGGAACTTCAAATGTTGAACCGATACTGGATAACACCAGGGGTAATAATTTTTTGATGAGTACTTATTACTTAGAGCCCGGCGATTATTTCCGTATCAGGAATTTGCAAATAGGGTATACGTTCGATCAAAAATTCCTGGCGAAAGCAGGCATCAAAAAAGCACGTGTATTCATAAACGGGCAGAATATAAAAACATGGAGCAAGGTTACCGGCTATTCACCTGAACCTATTATCGGATCGATATTAGGTGGCGGTGCAGACAACGGTTCTTATCCTGTGCCGGCCATCTATTCTTTCGGTTTGAACTTAACATTTTAGCGCTTAAAACATACAAAATGAAAAAGATAACTCTATCCATAACAGGCGTTTTGATACTGGCAGCAGTAATTACGCTGGGCGGTTGTAAAAGCAATTTCCTTGATACCGCTCGCCAGGGCGGGTATGATGCAGACAATTATCCTTACCCCGGCGGATCCGGCCCATACGACCAGTTCATATTCGGCGCATACAATGAACTGAGAAGTTTTAATGTGCACAGCCAGTCATTCATCTGTGCCACCAGCATACGCAGCGATGATGCTGAAAAAGGCAGCACACCTGCCGATGGCGGCTCTGCTGCAATTGACATGGATAATTTTCCTGTAACGCCGAGCAATAGTTTCTGCAATACGCTCTGGCTGGGTTATTATGGCCTCATCAACAAATGTAATGTTACCATCAAGGAAATAAATACAAATACCACGATCGTGGCAACAGATGCCATCAAAATACAAACGATCGGTGAAGCAAAATTCTTAAGAGGCTATGCGTATTTCATGATGGTTCGTTTGTTTGGTAAAGTTCCTATCATCGATACCGTGTTCGATAACCCTGCGTTACAGAATAATGTGGTGCAGAGTTCCTCAGCCGCGGTATATACTTTTATAGAGAATGATCTTAACTATGCAGCGGGCACCTTACCGCTTTCATGGGATATAAACAAATTTGCAGGCAGGGTTACCAAGGGTTCCGCGTACGGCTTGCTGGCAAAAGTTTATCTCACACAACAGAAATGGGCGCAGGCGATGGCAGCGGCAAATACTGTGATCCTCTCAGGACAGTATGACCTCACTACTTCATTTGATAAAATATTCAGAGAAGAAGGCGAGAACAGCCGCGAATCTGTTTTCGAAGTGCAGGCTACCGCTTCGGCATCTATTCCGCAAAACAATGGTGTTCAGTATGCGCAGATCCAAGGCGTACGCGGCTCAGGTGTTTTTGATATGGGATGGGGATGGAACACACCAAGTACACAACTCGAAGCGGCTTTCGAAACAAACGACCCGCGCAAGAATCGCACGATCATGTACACGAGCACAGCAACCACTACCTATCAAACCATCTATGGAGAAAATCTGCCGGTAGGTTTACCCAACCCGCGTTATAATAACAAGGTTTATACCAACCCATCATTACGCAACGCTTACGGTAACCGTTTTGGTTACTGGATGAATGTTCGCATACTTCGCTACGCGGATGTGATGCTGATGTATGCAGAAGCAGCCAATGAAGTGGGTGGTGCAACCAATATCACCGCAGCAAGAAATGCAGTGAACGCGGTAAGATTGCGCGCAAGGGGCGGAGCCACAGGTATCCTGCCTGATGTAACCATAACCGACCAGGCCACACTGCGCACCGCCATCCAGCAGGAGCGCCGCGTAGAACTTGCCATGGAGCACGAACGTTTCTTTGATATCGTTCGCTGGGGCACTGCACAAACCGTATTGAATGCAGCCGGCAAAACAAATTACATCAACAGCAGGGACGCGTTGCTGCCAATTCCACAGCCGCAGATCGACCTGAGTGCTGGTGTACTGAAACAAAATCCGGGATATTAATTCTTGACCATTAACTGAACAACCATGACAATCTCATATCAATATATACGATACATGAAAAGCCTGGTGGCTGTGCTTTGTACAGTTGTCATTGCTTCTTCCTGCAAAAAAGATGGCAACCCTAATAACCTGCCTTCTGTAAGCACCGCATCTTATGAAGGAAAAATAGACGGCTACAGCAGTTCCTCGGAAGTATTTCCCGAGAACCTGATCGCGTACTGGAGTTTTGACGATACAAAAAATGAAACGATCAGCGGAACAGCGCCTACCACAACCCAGGGTGATGCATTTGTAACAGGCGGTGTAAAAGGAAAAGCATTGAGCCTCACTGCAGGCTTTATGTATTATGCCACGCAGTTCCAGCGTTTCAAAACCGATTCATTGAAAAGCTGGACCATTAGCGCCTGGATCAAAATGCAGAACAACGGTTCTAAAAGAACAATGTTGTTCCAGCTCGCTCGCGTAAGAACGCCAGCGACTATAGTAGGTAATATTAATTTCATACTCAATACAAACGCGTATGCCGCTACCAATCCTAACCTGCAGATGCAGCCGACATTTGCAACGGTCGGAGACGGAACACAGGATAACCTTAACAATGTATTGTTTGGAAGCATTGGTGCAGACAAGTGGACACATGTATTATTGACCTATGATGGCACAACCGGTGTTTTCAATAACTGGATCGATGCAGTAAAAGTTGGTGCGTTCCCAAATAGAGGCATAGGAAACAGCCTATACAAATCATGGGAGCCGAGCGAGATTATTATCGGTGGTAATTATAACGTTATCCCGGGTAAAACCGCAACTACCGATGTGTCGTTTGT
>JAQBNJ010000548.1 GCA_028288645.1 Sediminibacterium sp. | reverse complement strand
CTTCCGAATTTATCGGTGCCTAAATAATAAGTAAGTTTTATTACGGGAGGATCGCCCGCCAATGATCTTGCGATCGCTTTTCTTTCGGTAATGCCTTCATCAATAAATTTCTGGTAAACAATACTGTCGTTCTGTAAAGCATAAGAAGTTACGGGAGTGTATTGAAAAGATTCTTCTGCGCCACTTAGTAATCTTCTAAAGAAACCAGTTTGCGTGACGACCTTATCTCGTTTGGTGCGTAGTAATAAAACGGCATAGCCAGGTTTTTTACTACCTATCTCCGGGATCATACGATTGGCATTCGGAGAAGGGTCGGGAGAAATAAAATAACATAACAATGCAAGCAGCAAACTCACAACGATCAGTATCAATCCAAAGGAAGCGCCTTTGTTTTTTAATAAACGTTTGATAAAAGGGGAGGAATGATAGCTTTTTAACACGCAGGGAAATTAAGAAATAATGTGTTCACCGAATAGATTGGATTTTTTACCGAATTCAACCTTTACAAACTAAACACGAGCATAAAAATTGTGTCAGTAATACAAACCGATATCACATGAGAAAAATCCTATCCTTTTTCATATCACTCTTTGCATTGATCCCCCTTATTATTTATGCATGGTGGCCAGAGACCGAAGAGGTTAAGTAGCCGGACCTAGTGAACTTTTCTTCCTTTCCATTGGTAGGTTCCGAATTTACCGAGCCATCCGGCGATGACCGTATAGAGCATGTGAAATGGCTGCATCAGCGGGAACCATAGTAATATCTTTACATGGCCATAGAATTTCGCAACGGGTATCATCAGGCTTAATTCGATAATGGTTTTGGCTATTACCAGCACCAACCAGTTGTAAATGCCATTCTCTTCAAACAAACCCCATACAAGCAACAGCAGCAATAATGCATTTACTGCGTAAACAAGGGCCAATACCCAGAAAATGCTTTTGTCTTTGTATTTATCCGCCTTACTTGCCCACCGGATCCGCTGGTTGAAAAAACTTTTCCAGTTCGGCATAGGTGCTGTAGTAACGATCACCTCGCGACTGAAGAGGTAGCCAAGGCCTTCAGGATATTTTTGTTTCATCTTATGCATCAACAGCATATCATCTCCACTCGCCAGATTATCAATGCCTTTAAATTGTCCTACTTCGTAAAATGCATCTTTCCGGTAAGCAATGTTTGCCCCGTTGCACATGGTATGATGTCCTGCCGATACTGCGGCCGCTGTAATTCCCTGCAGGCTGAGAAAATCCAGCAACTGAAAAGTTGATAAAAAAGAATGTTGATCAGTGAACATAACAGGCGCCGCAACAAACACCGGCTGTTTTTCCTGTATGAATGCATCATACAATGTCAACCATTGATCGCCGGCCATGCAATCAGCATCTGTTGTTACAATCCATACGCCTTTGCTTTGCGATATGGCGATCTCAATCGCTTTTTTCTTATAGGCATTCAGTTGTTTGCCATCCAGGTAATCCGTTAGATTGAGCAAATAAAGATTGCTATATTCCTGTTGCATGGAGCGGATGATGGATTCTGTTTGATCGGTAGAATGATCATTGATCACGATCACTTCAAACAACTCCGCCGGATAATTTTGTTGTAGTATTGAGTGAAGACAGTTCCTGATATTATCTTCTTCATTTCTTGCGGGAATGATAATGGAGAATATTGTTTTGGGTTGTAGATCGTTTCCAGCCTGGAACAATGGCAAACCTAAATACCAATGCCTATAGATGAGTATGAGCAGGCAATATGCCAGCAACAAAACAGCAGTGATCACAACTACGGGCCAATACATTCGGCAAAGAAACTCAATATTCAGGAAACCGGATCAATCTCTGCGTAAACGGCTAATTAGGGGGCTTTAATAACAGGGAATAATTGAACCACAATAGGCACATAGAAACATAGGCTTTCACATAGTTTTTATTATTCTTGGGGCAATAGTGCAAACAAATTATTTTTCATACACACTCTCCAACAAACACGGACCAAGATGCATATGCACTTCTATCGCACAACCAATAACCTGGCTGGTAAGTTCTTTTAAATACTTTTTAGTAATTATCATAAATCTATGTGTTACCCTATGTGCCTATGTTGTTCAAAATTACAGTCCAATCTCAACTGAGTCAACAATTTATGCCCCGATACCTCAAAGTATTAATTAACGCGTAAACTGACAGAGAAGGGCTTACATCATTTCAAAAGATCAGCAATAAGCTGAATATGCTTTTCTCTCAACAGTTGGTGCCCGGCTTCTATTTCTGTTACCGTAACAAGGTCGCCTGCATTTTTACTGAAATGATGACCATGTTTGGCTAATATCACACGGTCGTATTTTCCGAATAACATTTTTACCGGGATCTTATTTTTTTGAATGATATTTTTTAAGACACTTAACCGTGGCCTGAACATCCGCATAGTAGTCCAGCGACGGTACAAGATCATCCTCTGCTCAACATCATCTAAATAGTAGTGAATGAATTTAAGCAGGCTGTTATTATAAATGCCCAGGCGGCTCAGCAGGTCGAGCAGCCCGTTCATGATAAAAGGGTGTTTCATGGAAAATGCAAACAGCCGATTACCAATTTTTGTGCGGGTTGCCAGCCACTGCCATTTGTTTTTATGCAGGCCATCGGTAGCTATCAGTACCACTTTACTAACCTGTTGCGGAATCAGTTGCAGCAATTGCAGCGCCACTCTTCCACCCATACTGTAACCCAGAAAATGCATCTGCTGGCGCGAAGGATTGAGGATATCAATGATCGAAAGCATATCCGAAGGCTCAAACAGCAGCCCTTCCTGCCAGTCGGTACTGCCATGAAAAGGGAAATCGATCGCGATCAGCGTGAACCGTTCTCCCAGTATTTCTTCAAGAACAGCGAAAGAGCGGGCATCTTCGCCATATCCATGAAAACAAAACACCAGGTCCGGGCCATGGCCATACCGGGTATAGTGGATATGCGAACTGCGGAAGAGGAGATGGTCGGTTTTCATAAAACAATTCCGAAAAATAAGGGTTTATTCTTGGTCATGTCAAAGAAACGAACTTATTTTGAAATTAGTTGCATAACTAACTATATGCCAAACAACCAATTTAAAAGAGGAGAGCTTTACAGCGTGATCAATGGCATGGCATCAACTGCCGTGGCAAGGAGACTACAGAAGAATTTCAGGCAGTCGGGGCTGGAAATAACCATTGAGCAGTGGAGCGTACTATACCATCTGTGGAAAGAAGATTGTTTGAGCCAGCAGGAACTCTGCAACCGTACCTTCCGGGATAAACCCAGCATTACGCGGCTGATCGATAACCTGGAAAAACAAAAATTGGTTAAGCGGATGCCCTCCAAATCAGACAGGCGTATCAACCTGGTTTGTTTAACCGATGCCGCCAAAGAATTGCAGGACCGCACCATCGATCTGGCCAATCAAACAATGAACGAGGCATTGGTGGGCGTGAACAAAGAGGAGATAGAGTTGGTGAAGCTGGTGTTTCAGAGAGTGTACGACAATCTTACTTAGCTATTAGCTTTTAGGCGTTAGGTATTAGCAGCTAAAAGCTAAAACCTAATGCCTAATAGCTGGATTTAAAATAATCAACAATAAAAAACAACCGTCATGGAGTCCACCAAACAAACCAATGCGCTGCAGGGCGGCGAGTGGTTGATCAAAGAAAGCAATCCGTTCGATACATTCACTCCCGAAGATTTTAACGAGGAGCAGACAATGGTCCTGGATATGTGTGCGCAGTTCCTCGATACCGAAATACTGCCGATCATTGAACGTATTGATAAAATGGAACCGGGACTGATGCCTTCCCTGCTTGAAAAAGCGGGACAGCAGGGATTGTTGTCAACTTCATTTCCCGAAGAGTATGGTGGGCTGGGAAAAGATTTTATCACATCTTCTATCGTTAACGAAGGATTGGGTGGCGGATATTCTTTTTCTGTTGCCGTGGCCGCGCATACCGGTATCGGTTCATTGCCCATTTTATATTTTGGCACGGAAGAGCAGAAACAGAAATACATTCCCAAACTCGCATCGGGTGAATGGAAAGGCGCTTATGGTTTAACAGAACCCAACAGCGGCAGTGATGCATTGGGCGCCAAGACCTCGGCCAAATTAAGCGAAGATGGAAAACATTATATCGTTAACGGACAAAAATGCTGGATCACCAATGGCGGTTTTGCCGATATATATACTGTGTTCGCCAAAATCGATGGCGATAAATTCACAGGCTTTATCATCGAACGCGGTTTTGAAGGATTTACACAGGGCCCTGAAGAACATAAGATGGGTATCAAAGGATCATCTACTGTGCAATTGTATTTCCAGGATTGTAAAGTACCGGTAGAAAATGTATTGGGTGAAATTGGCAAGGGGCATTTGATCGCTTTCAATATCCTTAATATCGGCCGTTTGAAATTATGTGCGGCGGCGTTGGGTGGTTCCAAAAGGGCCACTACTACTTCAATTCAATATGCAAAAACAAGGGAGCAGTTCAAACTGCCGATCGCAAAATTCGGCGCCATCAGGCATAAGATGGCCGAGATGGCCATCCGTATGTGGGTTTGTGAGAGCGCTTTGTTCCGCACGGCAAAATGGATCGATAACCGTGAACATGAATTATTGAATAATGGTAAATCATTTGCAGAGGCTTTGTTAGGCGCTGCAGAAGAATATGCCATCGAATGTTCTATGCTGAAAGTATATGGCAGTGAAGTATTGGATTTTGTGGTGGATGAAGGCGTGCAGATACACGGTGGCAATGGTTTTAGCGATGAGTATTTGATATCGAAAGCTTATCGCGACAGCCGCATCAACCGCATCTATGAAGGCACCAACGAGATCAACCGTTTGCTCACAGTTGATATGATGCTGAAACGCGCCATGAAAGGAAAACTCGACCTGATGACACCTGCCATGGCTGTGCAAAAAGAACTGATGAGCATTCCTGATTTTGGGTCGGAAGATGAGGGCGCATTTGCCAAAGAGCGTAAATACATTATCAACTTCAAGAAAGCCATTCTGATGGTTGCCGGCGCTGCTGTTCAGAAACTGATGATGCAGCTTGACAAAGAACAGGAAGTGCTGATGAACATCGCCGATATGGCCATTGAAACCTATAATGCCGAAAGTGCCCTGTTGCGTGTAATGAAACTGGCAGACAGTAAAGGGGAAGCAGCGGTGAGCATCCAAATGGATATCATGCGCACTTACCTGTATGACGCTGCCGATCGTATTAATAAAGCAGGTAAAGATGCCCTCAACAGTTTTTCAGATGGTGATGAACTGCGCATGATGCATATCGGGCTAAAACGTTTTACCAAACTAGAACCTTATAATACCAAAGATGCCCGCCGCCGGGTTTCAGATAAACTTGTAGCAGACAATGGCTACCATTTATGATAAAAACCGGAAAAAATTATTAACTTTCACAAAGTTTTTTAATATTTGGTTTTTGTTTTACGGTTGCTTGCTAAAACAAAGCCTCATTGCTGTAAAGTAATGAGGTTTTTTATTTGTGGGAAGTTAACCGCAGCCAAATACGAACAGTTGTTCCTTAGTCAATCGTCTTTGATGCGGTGGTTCGCCGATACAAAACGGTGATTCATGCTATTTAACAATAAGTTAAACAGCATTTCGCTCATTTTGCGGTCATTAAAATACAAGCTACCATTTGCAAGGATTTTTATAACTGCATAACATGAGGAGGATCATTATCATAAATGATAACGGCAAAGACGTATTGCTGTTACAGGATTATTTAAAGGACAGTGCCGGAGTACTTATCGCCGGTGTTTTCTCTTCCCTTGAAAAAGCAGCGCCAATACTTGAAGAACTAAAATGCGATATCATCTTCTCTACCTTGCCTGTTCTATCTATCCTTGCCGAAGAAAAAAAAGAA
>JAQBNJ010000544.1 GCA_028288645.1 Sediminibacterium sp. | reverse complement strand
GGAGGTGAATAAAAAATATCAATCCTGTTTCTGGGATCTTGTTTGGAACAGGGAACATTTATTACAGACTGTTGAGCACAATCATCCACGTTAAGATCAAGGGATTAATAATCCCGTCTAAACCATTGCTATATGTCTATGTCTTTTGAAAATATCCTGCTTACCGTCATTGTTATCCTTGGAGTAATCGCGCTCCTTTTATTCCTCGTGTCAAGAAACAAAAAAGATAAAAAAGAATTCGAATCCGGGGGTATAGAAGATACTGTTGAAGAAACAAAGGCGGATCAGCACAGGAATACTGATAAGATCTGATCGCCCGCTCAAACATAGATCGCTTCAGCCAGGGATGCAGAGGCCCATGTATTTTTTGCGGTTACCCAGGGACAGGAATGATCCTTGATCAGCAACAAGATCTTCCAGGCTTCCATAATACAATGCGTAATATTCATATTCTCCGGTACAGGAAGCGATACTTCCGATTTACTTGCCAATACCTCACCCGACAGATTATATACTTTTTGTTGAAACAGTTTACCCAACGGCTTCGCCTCCTGGTCAAATACACAATTGCCTAATACAAGGCCCAGAACCTCCAGGCTTTCCGGGTGAAGGATCATATTCAGGTATTGATAGGCGATCAGTTCGCCGCCATGATTGTGTAGGGCTTGCATATAATATATTGAGTTACGTAAAATAACAAGCCTGTGTTACGAAATCGTTATCGCATTATTATCTTCCTGTTACCAAGAATGAACGGAATTTTAGGCCGAGGTTTACTGGCGTGTTTCCCGGTCAATATTTTATTCGAAATTGCCTGACATAAATAACAGCAACATGAAAAAAATAAGTTTTCCCCTTAACAGGTTTCTATTTTTATTAGTAGTATTCTTTTCTTTTTCTACTGTTCAGTCGCAATTGCCGCGAACCTTTGCCATGAACCCATCGCGTTTGGCCGAACTAAAAAAACAATTCGCTCAAAAAAATGCAGGAGCGGTAGCTATGGTAAACCAACTGCAAAAAGATGCGGATCAGTTCCTTACCATGCAACCTGTTTCCGTTATGGATAAAGGCATCACGCCACCCAGCGGTTCCAAACATGATTACATGAGCCAGGCGCCGTATTTCTGGTACGACAGCAGCAAGCCAAATGGATTGCCTTATATGCGAAAGGATGGTGTAAGAAATCCGGAGATCAATAAGATAGAAGATCATAAACATTTAGATGAATTACATGAATCTGTACACACGCTTTCACTTGCGTACTATTTTACCAGTGAAGAAAAATATGCACAGAAAGCGACATCACTTTTACGTTATTGGTTCTTAGATGATGCTACGAAAATGAATCCCAATCAAAATTATGGGCAAGGCATTCCGGGTGTTACAGAAGGAAGAGGCATCGGCCTTATTGAAACACGTTCCTTAATGAATATTGCAGACGCGGTTGGATTACTACAGGGCGCTGCCTCATGGACCGCGGCAGACAACAACGGTATTCAAAAATGGTACAAAGATTTTTTGAACTGGATGCTGACCAGTAAGAACGGCAAGGATGAACATGCCGCAAAAAATAATCACGGCACATGGTATTCCGCGCAGGTGGTTGACTATGCTTTATTTACCGGCGATAACACGAAAGCGCACGAACTGGCAGAGGAAGGCAAGAGAAGAATTGATAGCCAATTCACCGCCGAAGGAAAAATGCCACTCGAACTGGAAAGAACCACCGCACTTGGTTACAGCACATTCAACCTGCTTGCCTGGAGTAAATTTTCTGCGCTTGCACAGCAGGCGGGTACTGATCTATGGAGTTACACAAATGCACGTGGTGGCGGTATACAAAAAGGGATCGATTGGTTGATGCCTTATGCAGCAGGTGAAAAAAAATGGGAATACCAGCAGATCAACACATACGGTAAAGGAGAATTGTATGATCTTCTGTTATATGCCTGGCATTATTATCACGACCCGAAATACCTGGCAGATGCGAATAAGACCAACCAGCAGGGCAAGGATCTTTTGACGGATATGATGATGCGGTAGAGATTCGGGGCCTCTAACTGTCGTGATTAAAAGCTGGAACGCAAAGGCTGCGAAGAACCGCAGAGGACGCAAAGTTAAACCCTTGCGTTCCCTGCGAAACCTTTGCGGCCCTTGCATTCCAGCTTTACTCTCACACCTTCAGCAGGCAATTTTTGTCACAAACCATTTAGGTAAAATAAAAGCCAGCGATTTTGAACTGGTGCAGATGACAGCCTTACATTAAAAGAAATCGGGTAACGTTGCTTTCCAAAAAGGAATTACGACTCTGCAAAGAATTGAACGTACAGGTAGTGTTAGTTTTTAAGCTAAAAACTTTTTTCGGGTAATAACGGTTGTCGACTTCCTTGAAATTGTTCCTTTCTTTTTTGCGTGCTTTATTTTATAGTTTTTAATGAACTCACTTATAGCCGCTTGTTCTTTGTCTGTCAATGGCTCGCTTTTGATAATAAAGTCAACACCTTTGGGTTCTTTTATATGTCCCATTTTTTAATTTTTAAAATATTTTTCAACTAATTTTTCTGCAGATTCGGTAGGGATTATCATTCTGTGTCCGCCGAAATGATATGCACCTAATGTTTTTTCAT
>JAQBNJ010000524.1 GCA_028288645.1 Sediminibacterium sp. | reverse complement strand
TGGATGAAGCGGAGATCGCGGAAGTGCGGGCGGGGATTGGTGCGTTGCCAAATGTGCGGGTTTGTGGATTGATGGGGATGGCTTCGTTTAGTGATGATGTTGCAAAAGTGCGTGGCGAATTCCGTGAATTGCATGCCCTCTATGAACGCTTCCGACCATGGACAATGGACCATGGACCATGGACGACTCTCAGCATGGGCATGAGCGGCGATTACCAAATGGCGATAGAAGAGGGGAGTACGATGGTTAGGATTGGGAGTTTGTTGTTTGGCGCGCGTATTAATTAGTAATAAGTAATTAGGAATTAGTAATTGTTGGTGCATCCCTCTGTGGAACTCTGTGCTCTCTGCGTCTCTGTGGTGAAAAGAATTGTCATTAGTATTGCTGATCATTATTTATCGAAGTGAAGGCTTCACCACAGAGGCACGGAGGGCACAGAGTTTCACAGAGAGTGGCCTAAATTTATTTTTCATATTTTTTTCGCAGGCGTAATAATAGAATAAGAGGAGTAAACCGATCAGGATTATCCGCGTTGCCATTAATTCTTAATAAACCGCACCACATATTCCGGGTTCACGATCTTTTTGGGATTGGTTGGATTCATTAAAATATCCGCCTGCCGGAAACCATTTTGTTCGAATAGTGTTTTTATTTCGGCTTCATCCATCAGCGGTTGTTTGCATCCGCCATGTATGGTGTGTTTGGGTCTTGCAACCAATTCGTCGAGAATTAATTCACCGCCTTTTTGCAGAATGCTGCAGATATCCCGAACCATTTTTTGTTTGTCGGGGATCTCATGAAGTGTGTTCATGAGCAATGCTTTTTTATACGTATTGGCGGGGAGCCATAAACTATCTACCGTATTAACGTTGATGGTAAATTTTGATTGAATGGGTTCGCCTTTTACCTGGGAGTAGTAGGTGAGCATGTTATTTACTTTCTGTTGATTAAGACAGTTGCTGTCAATATCAACCAATATAAAATGCAGGTTGGTGAAAGTTCCGATCACGCAGATGCCTGCATCAAATTCGCCGGTGGAAGAGCCGATATCTACAATGGTCTCACCATCGGAGATGTGGAGGAAATCGAGTTTCTTTCCGAAGCCTTTCCGGATGATAGAACTGTCGGCATATTTCCATCCGCAGAAGGAGAGTTTTTTATCGGGTTTTGTTTGCGCGCTGCCTGTATGCATCATGCAAACAAATAAAAAGAGGTATGATATTTTTTTAAGCATATTGATTTAATCTCTGTGAAACTCTGTGCTCTCTGTGCCTCTGTGGTAAAGCTTTCGCTTCGATCTTTTTTCACCACGGAGACACGGAGTACACAGAGTTTCACAGAGATGCCGCATAAAAGAATTATTAATTATTAACTACTAATTATTAATTACAATGTTTCCTTCAACCATTTATAAAACTCCCGCTGCCATACCAATGCATTCTGCGCTGATAATACCCAATGGTTCTCATCGGGGATATAAATGAAACGGCTCTTGATGCCTTTGAGCTGTGCGGCCTGGAAAGCCTGCTGGCCCTGTTCGATGGGTACACGGTAGTCTCTTCCGCCCTGGATGATCATGATAGGGGTGTTCCATTTTTCTATAAAATTGCTTGGCGACTGGCTGAATGATCTTTGTGCAACGGCATTGTCCTTATCCCAATAGGAGCCGCCTTTTTCCCAGTTCTCGAAAAACATTTCATCTGTTGTTCCATACATACTCCTGAAATCGAATACGCCATCGTGCGAGATAAAAGTTTTGAATCTTCCTTCGTGCTGCGATTCCAATGCAAATACGGAGAAGCCGCCGAAACTTGCGCCTACGCAACCCAGCCGGTTCTTATCAACAAAAGATTCTTTGGATACGGCATCGATCGCGCTTAAATAATCTTTGATCACCTGGCCGCCCCAGTCCTTGCTTACCTGTTCGTTCCATTCTGTTCCAAAACCAGGCATACCGCGGCGCGCGGGCGCTACCACAATATATCCCTGCGCTGCCATCAATTGAAAATTCCAACGGAATGAATAGGATTGTGTTAATGGCGATTGCGGGCCGCCCTGGCAATACAATAAGGTTGGATATTTTTTTGTTGCATCAAAACCCGGCGGATAGATCACCCATACGAGCATTTTTTTATTGTCGGTTGTGGTAACATACCTTCTTTCCGTTTTACTCATGCTGATCTTTGCATAGGTATTTTTATTCACGGCGGAGAAGTCTTTAAAGACCCCGGTGTTGGGATCTACTTTGTAGATCTCGGTTGCGTGATTCATGTCGTTGCGGGAAACGAATAGTTCGTTTCTCACTTCGCCAATAATAGCGCTCACATCAAAATCGCCTTTGGTAACCTGCACGATCACGGCATCCGTTTTAGTAGCGACCGGGTTGTTTACTTTAAAGAGTTGTAAAGTACCGTCAACTGGTGCGATGAAATAAATCGTTTCCCCACTCTTGCTCCAAAGGAAATTCTGCACGTGAATATCATCGCGTTTCTGCGTGAGGTTAAGGGTAGTCTTGCCATCTGTTATAATAAGATCCTGTTTGTCTGCTTCATAGCCATCGCGTTTCATCTGTAACCAGGCGAGTGTGCCGCTTGCGCTGAAGGCCGGGTTCACATCATAGCCTTTGTTATCGGCCGTAAGATTTTTTGTAACACCTGTTTCAGCATCATATTCATATAGATCGGAGTTGGTGCTTAGCGCGTAGTCGGTGCCTGTTTTTTTCTTTGAAACATATACAAGGTGTTTGCCATCGGGGTTCCATACATAATCTTCATCTCCGCCAAAAGGTTTTTGCGGAGAATCAAAAGGCTCGTTGAACATGATATCATGCCCATGCTCTTTATCGGGTTTGCCATTCACCATTGGCGCTATAAAAATGTGGTCGAATTTTCCATCCTCCCATGTATCCCAATGGCGGTAGTTGAGTGAATTGTAGATATATACATTTGATTTCGGGAGATCCTTGTAGGTTTCTGCGCCGGTTACGTTCATGATATCTGCGCTTTTCACATACGCGTAAAACCTTCCGTTGGAAGATATTTTTGGATCTGCCAGGAAACTATCTGCGGTTGCTATGGTCACTGATCCGCCACCACTGGTTGCCATCAGGTAAGTTTTGCGGATGCTTTTGTTCGAGTCTGCATTCGGCGTGCTTACCGAGTAAATAACATATTGTTGATTCTTTGAAATACCGAGCCCGGTAACCCTTCCTATTTTCCAGAGTTGTTCGGGTGTGAGATTGGTTTGCGCGTGTGCGGCAACGGCGATCGCGGTGATGGCGAAGAATGATAAGAAGCGTTTC
>JAQBNJ010000514.1 GCA_028288645.1 Sediminibacterium sp. | reverse complement strand
TCTTAACAAAAGCCGCAACGCCATGGGGAACCAAAGCGGTGCCTGCCGGCGAAAAAGTAAACCTCGCCTGCATCGGTATCGGTAACCAGGGCGGATTAGATGTTGCTTCTTTTGCCAAAACGGGCCTGGCCAATTTTGTTGCTTTTTGTGATGTTGATATGGGCGCACCGCAAACATTAAAAGTATTGAAAGACTTTCCGGATGTTCCGCGTTTCCAGGATTTCAGAACCATGTTCGATAAAATGGGCAGCCAGATAGAGGCCGTTACCATCGGCATCCCGGATCATGCTCATTTTCCTCCCACTATGATGGCGCTCGGTTTGGGAAAACATGTGTATGTGGAAAAACCGATGGCAAGAACCTTTAACGAGGTCGAACTGATGATGAAGGCCGCCAGGAAACACGATAAACAGGTTACCCAAATGGGCAACCAGGGCCATTCCGATGCAAACTATTTTCAATTCAAAGCCTGGAAAGAAGCCGGCATCATAAAAGATGTGACTTCCATGGTTGGTCATATGAACAGTTCACGCCGCTGGCATGGATGGGATACCAATATTAAAAGCTTTCCACCCGCAGAACCTAAACCGGGCACACTCGATTGGGATATCTGGCTAGGTGTAACACAACCGCACGACTATAACAAAGACCTCGTGAACGGACAATGGCGCTGCTGGTACGATTTCGGTTTGGGCGCTTTGGGCGATTGGGGTGCGCATATTTTTGATACCGCTCACGAATTCCTTGATCTCGGGCTACCTTATGAAGTAAGTATGCTGAAGGCCGAGGGACATAATCCATTCTTCTATCCACAGGCATCTACTATTTTATTCAGGTTCCCTGAGCGGGCCAATATGCCGGCGATGGATATTACCTGGTACGATGGCATCAATAACCTTCCACCAATACCTGTGGGTTACGGTGTAAACGGGCTGGATCCGAATATTCCGCCGCCAAGCAGTGGTAAGATCGAATCGGCTAAATTAAATCCCGGGAAGATCATTTACAGCAAGGAGCTGACCTTTAAAGGAGGATCGCATGGCAGCACCCTATCGATCATCCCGCTAGAAAAAGCAAAAGATATGGCGTCGAAGCTCCCGGTAGTACCGGTGAGTCCTTCCAATCACTACGCAAATTTCCTCAAGGCATGTAAAGGCGAAGAAAAAACGCGTTCTCCTTTCGAAATTGCCGGGCCGCTTAGCCAGATGTTCTCATTGGGTGTGATGTCGCAGAAACTCAATGCCAAACTGGAATTCGACAGGAAAACAAAAAAGATCACCAATAATAAACTGGCGAACGACCTGCTTGTGGGTATTCCTCCACGTAAAGGTTGGGAACAATATTATAAAGTGTAAAAGGAAGCATTTGCAGTTAATTCATAAAAAAATCCCGGAGCAATTTAGTTCCGGGATTTTTTATTTGAAAGTTGTTTTATTTCGATCCATTAAAAACGGTGATATCCGTTTCTTTCTTTTTAATACCGGGCTGGTTTTTTTCGATTTTCAGATCCGGGCGATAAAAAAAGATCTTTGTATCTACAGCGCCGGGAATTTTCCTGCTGTCCGTTCCTGCAACGGACCCAACAGACAATGCAAGCGCGATCATGACAAACGAATAGGTGGCCATTTTCCGGTTATGAATCGTATTGTATTTATCGTTAAACAAGAGCAAAGCAGCCGTGCCGCAAAAAAAAGAAAGAAGCGCGAGTACGGTTATTGTTACCGCTAGTTGTCCGTTACTACCAATAAAAATGCCAATGGATAAACCTATGTAAGAAAACAAAATCGTTGCCGGGAAGAATTTTCCAGGCAGAACCAGCGTGTTTTTCGCCAACCGGTTAATTATCAGAAAAAGGACCTGTAACACAACGACCCAAATCAAAATGGCGATATAATACTTCAGGTAACCGGGATCTGTTTGCATAAATCTTGTATGTTTTTTAATTGAGCGATAAAATCATCAGCCACTCCCATTTTATCAAACAGGAATGTCCTTATACGGCGCTCAATCAATAAATTGTTTAATCAAAAACGACGACGCGTTTCAATCGAAAACCCGGCGAAACGGGGATTAATAAAAATGGATCATCAGTCAAATTCAGAATTGATAGTCCTGGTTAGCTGATAGTGGTTTTTTACGGGAGAGGATAACTTTAATAGATCAGTTCTGTAAAAATAATGGACCATTGATTACCAACCAACTGCGAAAAAGCGCAGGTATGCCTTTTTTTTAGTTATTTTAATGAGAATTTCTGATAGACCCCATGCAGATCACAGGAGAATTTTTAAGATCGTTCATAACGGCAACACCCGCCAACCTGGCAAGCGAAGAAGCACTGCGTTTCAAACAAACCATTCAAAGGTTTCCCGAAGAGGCTGTTTACATCTATTCGTTCAAAGAGAGCAGAATGATCTATGCCAGCGGCTGGGAGGAGGTGTTGGGCTATAAAGATGATGAGATCAACCTCCCGATTATCCTGCATGTGACCTCGCCCGAATATGCGCCTTTCTCCGAAGAATTCAATGAAAAAGCGCTCCAGTTCATCCTAACTAAAACGGAGGAATTGGACAAATACAGTTTTACCATGGAGCTGAAAAAGATCCATAAAGATGGGCAGGCGGTACCGCTGATCTCGAAAGTGGGCGTATTCAGTTCAGATAATGGGAGGGTTACGGCCATCATCGGCAGGTTCCAGGTAAGCCATAGTATTAAATTCGGGAAAGTGATGCGTTACGCTGCCTATGGCCCGGACAAATCGCAGTTTGAAGAAGAGTTGAACAAACAGCTCTTTCATTATTACGCCATTTCCGGTAAAGAGAAAGAGGCACTATCGCTGGTGGCAAAGGGTTATTCATTTAAAGAAGTGGCGCACTATTTCAAAGTATCTCAGTCGGCCATCGAAAAACGCATACTTCCCATGTATAAAAGGTTTGAAGTAAAAAGCCTCACACATCTTATCAGCTTTGCGCACGATAATCATATTCTCGAATAACAGTCCCTCATTTACAGGTTCACATAAAGGATCTGATCATCTCTAACGCCGATATCTTTCAGCATGTTTATCCATGTCTGTAATATTTTTTTGTCCTCATCAAGCGAACCCATTACCCAGATAATGTTCTTTTCTGTGATCGCTTTCCGGTTATTGATGGCAGGGGCCGGGCCATCCAGGTATCCCTGGAATGTTGGTGCATCTACAATTTCTTTTTTTATCGGCTCTCCGGGATTAACATCGTCGATCACAAAAACAGTAGCACCTCTCCATCCCCATAACATATCTATCGTTGGTGACGGGTCCTCGCTTTCTGCGAACATGCTGTACAGTTTTGTGGCCGTTGTATAAACAGCCGGATTTTTACGGATAGATAATTCAGTTGCAATACCAACGGCGAGACTGGTTTTGCCGCTGTTCTTTGAACCGAATACCAGCAACTGCATCCCGTCTTTTTCTTTTGCAGTAAGGAATTTTTTTACTGTAGCGGCGCCGATCTCATCGATGCTAAGATCCCATTGACTCAATCGAAACTGAAAAGGATATTTTGGGATCTGTAAAAATATTTTTGTTCTGAACCAGTAATAAAATGGGTACTGCAATGCAAGCAGTAACGATACAATCACGATCGTATGTGAAGTATAATGAGAGAAAATGCGTGCGCAACAGAAAGCTCCGAGTGTGAAATAAGCAAGATCGGTTAATGTATCAAATGCAACATTTCCCCAGGCCGGATGAAAAGTATATTGATGTTTTGGAACGAATACTAATTTAGATGAGGATCGTTTTTTGGATAAAAGCGGCCCTAAAAAATTATAGGTTTCAAAAGCGATCCATGCCCCTGAAACAATAATAGGCGACCATCTTGCTGCGTAGTCGAAGCCATTTCTATTTGAAAGAAAAAGATACAACAGCAGGGTGGGAACAAACCCGAGAGAAAAATGTCCAAACTGGTTAGCGAGCCAGGAATATGTGAGCGTAACACCACGATAGGAATCTTTTCCGATCAGGTCCGCTTTCAACTGTGCAATAAAATCAGCAGTGGTAATGGGTTTCGGCATGGGACGAACTTTAGCGTTAGCAGTCAGGTTAAACAGCCATGCGAAATGGGGGGGGCGACTTCCTGTCGGTAAAGTAACAAGGCTGTTAACAAAGTTTAATGTATGTAAATCTGTGTTCATGTCCAAACCTTGTTAGCAAAAGAACTATTTTATGCATTATTTAATGTGGAACTCTCATCTCAAAACATCATAGCTTTCGTTGAATTTCATGTAATATATGATGGAACGGCTTTTGCATTTATCATACGATGGCACATTTAGAAAAGCAATTAGTGATCAAACGGTCTTCCCTGTCGAATGCGGGGAAAGGATTGTTTACAAAAAAAGACATCCGTAAAGGAATCCGTATCGTCGAGTACAAAGGAAAACTGCGCACGTGGAAGGATGTGAACTCAGAGGAAGAATTCAATGGCTATGTTTTTTACATCAACCGGAACCATGTGATAGATGCTAAAAAAACAAAACTTTCCCGCGCCCGTTATGCGAATGATGCAAAAGGATTGAGTAAGCAGAATGGCATGCGTAATAATTGTAAGTATGAGCAGGATGGGTTGCATGTGTACATCACTGCTATCAGAGACATCCCGGCGGGTTCTGAAATACTGGTGGGATATGGTAAAGAATATTGGGATATAGTAAAAGAGAATAAAGCACGCTGATATAGCCTTTGGAAGGGTGC
>JAQBNJ010000506.1 GCA_028288645.1 Sediminibacterium sp. | reverse complement strand
CAAGCGGACTCACTTGCGCCATGTGTTCCAAAGCTGTGTACAAAGCATTATCCGATGTTCCTTTTGTTGATAAGGTGAAAGCAGACATCGAGCATTCTTCATACGACATCACTTTTAAGCCGGATGGCAAAGTTGATTTTGATGCATTGAGTAAAGCGGTGGTTAATGCAGGATTTTCAGTGTCGATGTTAAAAGTGACCACCAATTTTAAAGATGTGAAAGTGCAGAACGATGCACATGTATCTACGAGCGATCAGTCCTTTCATTTTTTAAATGTAACGCCACAAACATTGACTGGAACAAAAACTGTTACCCTGGTAGACAAGAATTTTGTTTCAACAAAGGATTATAAAAAGTACAGCAAACTTACTTCGATGCAATGCTATGAATCGGGAACGATGAATGGGCAGAGGATTTATCATGTGACGATGTAGAATTGACAATCAATTTTTTTTTGCCACAGACGACACAGACCTGTCTGCCGATAGGCAGGTTAACACAGATATCGTTGTATTATTCTGCCTCGCCGTTGTTGGTCGCCTGACCAACAACAGTCGTAAACCTGCAATTGTTGGTCAGGCGACCAACAACGGCATCTGTGTCGTCTGTGGCAAATACCATTAAAGCAAATTCGATGTTCAAATACATAATTCCTTTACTATGCCTGTTATGTGAAAGATCCTCTGCGCAGGAACTATACATTTTTTCTGAACCGGCCAGTAATATGCCGGCACATTCTCTTAGTATCAAACAGGATGCAAAATTAATATGGAGCAGCCTTGACAAAAGAAACGAAAGCCGGCACACAACCGAATTGATGTTTGGGATCAATAAGAATCTGATGGTACATGGATATGCCACCTTTTCCAACATGTTCTCACAAAACCTTCGTTGGGAAAGTGCACGTGTATATGCGAAGTACCGGTTTCTATCGAATGATGGATTGTATACACATTTCAGAATGGCGGCTTTTACGTCTGCATCTTACAGTCGCAACAATGGGGTGTATGATGAATTGAGCCTCGAAGGTGATCAAAGTGGGTTGCAGGCCGGAATAATTGCTACGCAGTTATTACATAAACTTGCGGTTTCAGGAACAGTAAGTTTTATAGAAAGTCTTCCTCCCGGACGCTGGAATAAGCCTTTTCCACAACCGGTACCTTATGAAGCGTTCAACTATTCATTGTCCATCGGTCATCTTATCCTTCCAAAAAAATACACCGATTACAACCAGACCAATCTGAATCTGTATGCAGAACTGATCGGACAAAAAACAACCGATCTCAAAAGATATTTTGTAGACTTTGCACCCGGTGCGCAATTGATCTTTAACAGCACAGCTAAACTGAACTTAGGTTATCGTTTCCAGTTGGGAAGCAATATGAACCGCATGTCGGATAAAAGCTGGCTGATCAGTTTCGAATGGTTGTTCCTGAATGCATTAAAGTAAGCAGATCATTTATTTTTTTTGCCCCAGGTGATGCGGCGGCCGAGTATCAGTTTCATCACAAAGCCATCTGTTGCATCTGTAAGCCCGAAGCCCGGCCCGAAATTGATCTCCCATTTGGGATCAACATACAGGTCGGCTACCAGGAACAATGCATGATTTTGTTCCGGTAATTTTTCAAACTGGTTCAGGGGGCCCAGATCACCGTAGTATTCTGTTCCCAAACTAACTTTGGGAGAAACTGCATAAGCCGCTTTGAAATTCGGCGCAAATGCAGGCGCAGAAACTTTTTCAGCGCTGCGCAAAGTAACACCTAAGGTTGGATTTAAAGAGAGATAAAGATTCCCGAATGTTTTATCAATGATCGGTCGGATCTCAAGATTAAAAGTTTCAGCTGAATATTGTGCACTCTGCCAACCGATCTCTGCGGAGAGGCTTAGACCGACAGGCAGTTTCCATTTATCCGGCGCTGCTATCCGCGGCCGGATATGTGTGCCGATGATCTTCCATCCATGATTGGGTGTGTAGTTGGTGAAAAGATAAAACCCCAGTTCAAAATTATCAGTGATCCCGTGCGTGATCTCAACAGTTTCATGAACGGAATGATAAGAAGGTAATACACCTTTTACGATGTCTTTTCCACCCTGTATGGTATAGTTGCTATGTAATTCGAATATCGTCTGCCCCTTGGTCATGGTAGGAGAGGCATACACCTGTATCTCGTAATTCTCCTGCGCGGATAATACAAAAGGTATCAGGAAACAACACAATAGGAATGATCTCATGAAGCAGTATTTAGTTAGTCAAATTAAGCGATCCGGGAACAGTTTAGCAAATCTATTCTACAAATGGGCGAAGAAAAACGGTGGGCAGTTTGATTGTCGGATTACAAATTGACGGATTGGCGGATTCCTGATCTATAGTCCACTAACCAATTAATGCTTCAATGCTCTTTTCTTGATCATGCCGCCCTTGGTATCCTTTACACTATGCATCACCACGAAAGCATTGGGATCTATTTTTAATATTTCAGTATTGAGTTTATTCAATTCAAGACGTGTGATCACGGTATAAATGATATCGATATCGTTTCTTTCGCCATGACTCCCGAAACCGCGCTTGCCTTTGTAAACCGTGAGACCGCGGCCCATTTTCTCAACGATCATCTTCCTGATCTCACTGCTGTGTGTTGAAACGATGGTTACGCCGGTGTATTCATCAATACCTTCGATCACAAAATCTAATGTGCGCGATGCAACCAGGTAAGTGATCATAGAATACAAGGCAGTTTCCATAGAAAGAAGGTATGCCGCTGCGGAAAATACCAGGATATTAAAAACGATGATGATATCACCTATCGTCATACCCAGTTTACGGCTAAGAAAAATAGCCAACACTTCGGTTCCATCAATTACTGCGCCGCCTCTTACTGATAAACCAATACCCGCACCGAGAAAAAAACCACCGAATACCGATACCAGCAACTTATCATGTGTTACTTCGGGAAAATGAATAAATGCTACGCAAACAGACAAACCGGTAATAGCGATCGCTGTCTTGATCGCAAAATTTTTGCTGATCACTTTATAACCAAGAAATACAAAAGGAATATTGATCAGGAGTAACAAAAAATAAATGGGAATGGTGGTTATTTCTGAAACAAGCAGCGAGATACCCGTGGCGCCTCCATCAATAAAATTGTTCGGTAAAAGAAAACCTTCAAGCCCGAATGCCGCGCAACCAATACCCGCAGCCACCAGTAATATATCTTTTAATGTTCGAAATACATTGATCTTCAGTTCGCGAAATGCTTTGGCCAATGCATATTGAGAGTAGTCGTTAACATGCGTGTTGCTGTTCTCCTTGGGGCGGAGAATGGTTTCAGTTAATATTTTCGTCCAGAATGAATTCATTTTTTAGGTATTAGGCGTTAGCTATTAGGTATTAGCAAGGCTTACAGCTAATGGCTAATACCTAATAGCTAATACCTCCTGAAAATTATCCTTCCTCAAAATAACAAAGACTTCCTCCAACCCATTCTTTGTCTTTATTGTAGCGAACGCCGATCATTTTTCCTTTGCTTAGGCGTGCGAGATTGTTGGTGGCGATGGGCCGGGGTTCACCTTCTTTCCAGAAATAAAAAATTCTTATTTCTACTTTGGCCGGTACGTCGGGCGTCGGTATCACGTCCGCATATTTTACTTTGCGTTGCAGGATCCAGTTCTGCGGATCTTTTACATTGTCGATATCTGTTTTTGTTACATCAATTACTACGCCTTGCCCTGCGAAAGAGAACAAAGGTTTTAATACATAGTTCTCAAGATCGGCGGGTATTTCTTCAACCTCGTTCAGGAACCATGTCTTCGGCACATAAGGATGATCGATAAATGGCAAAGTATATTTACTGATACGGTAAAACCAATTGGGATGCGGAACCCATTCCACATCAAGATCCGTTAATAATAATTTTCCTTTTTCCTGGATCTCTGGTGATTGTTGTTGCAGATCATCATAGATGACTCGGTTATAGATCCGTTTTACTTCTGTTTTCTTTCCGTCTTTCAGGTTAAATAATTTTCTTCCTTCCTGTATAAACTCCGTTAAACAAACTATGGGAATACCCACATAATCTGTAGTGCAATAAAAATCGATCTTTGTTTTTTGCTGGTGCGGTAGTATTTCAAGAAGGATCACATTTTCCGGCTGATGGCTACCGAGGATCACGTCGCGTAATAACTGTTGATAGGTTGCGGGGGTAAGCCCGCTAAGCAAAGTGGAATAGTTGGCAGGTATCTCAAAATGTTTCCTCGTCACTTCATCCTGCCAGATCTGGTAGGCGAATAAGGTAGGGAAGCCCTGCATTTCTATCAACTGTGGTTCCATCTCGCCTTGTTCATTGAGACAGATGCCAAAATCGAATGCAATAAAATGGGTGTGCGCGTTTTCATTTGGCACTCTTACATCTTCCGGTATCGCATGTGAGCTAAGGGTTTTGAAATTGAATTGTGTGATCACATCCACGATGCTTTCACAGGCCGAAAGCACTTTGTTTTTGAACGAACTGTCTATGAAAACAGGCGTTTCCGCCACGCGAAACTCAATGACGCCGGGGTGTTTGCTGTTCAGCTCTGCAAGATAGGCATGGTATTTTTCTATGGTAAAACTTTCGTTGAAATGTTTTCGTATGGAAGGAACCATTGATCTGGATTTTGCTTTGTACTGAAAGTAAAAAATCCTTTCCAATACAGGAAAGTTTTTTTAAGTCGGCTAATTATCATTTTGAGGTGTTGACGCAGGAATCTGTTTGCTTAATAAAGGTTGAGATATAGTTTGGAACCACATAGACACATAGTCACATAGATTATAACACATAGATAATTGGAATAACTAAATAGTATTTAAATGATTACCCGCTAAATAACAAAAACTATGTGACAATCTATGTATCTATCCACGCCTTCGGCGGGACAAGTTGTGCCTATTGTGGTTCATGACCGGTATTATTTTCTGTAGCACCTCAAAAAATATTAA
>JAQBNJ010000497.1 GCA_028288645.1 Sediminibacterium sp. | reverse complement strand
AGACGGTAAAAAGTTTCAGTAAAACAAATTATCTCGGCCAATCGATCAGCGAAGATGGGAATCTGATCAATGAAAGTAACCGTACCACTACTTCCAATGATGAGAACAATACTTTTAACAACAATATTTTCTGGCGCAAGAAATTTAAAAAAGCGGGCCGTACCATCTCCCTGAACTCTGACCTGAACTTTAATGCGCGGGAAGAAAGTATATTGTTAGTAGCTGCCAACAGTTTCTTTGATAACAACGGCAGCCTGGTTAAACTGGATAATATTGACCAGATGAAAATGAACAAACAAAAAACTTCGGCCATCAATTCTTTGTTAACCTACACAGAACCTTTGTGGAAGAATACTTTCCTTGTATTGAACTATCGCCTGAACCTGAACAGGAACGATGCGGAGAGAAATACATTAAGCAAGAACACAACGGGCAAATATGAGAACATTGTTGATACACTGAGCAACCATTTTATTTTCAATACAACAAGTCAGCTCGGTAGTTTTAACGTACGTTACAACGTGAAGAAAGTAAATTTCTCCATTGGTACAGGTATCGGTAATTCAGTTTATCGTATGAAAGATGTACGCAAGAATACGGACCGTGAGGTGACCTTTAATAATTTTATTCCAGCGGTCACTTTCAATTACACGCCTAAGCAACAAAGAAGGGTAACTTTTAGCTACAGTGGCAATACGCGCAACCCGACGCTGCAACAGATTCAGCCGTTAATAGACAATATTGACCCGTTGAATGTTACCATCGGTAATCCTAACCTGAAACAATCGTTTACAAATAATTTCAGTTTCAGGGCCTCTGATTACAAGGTGTTGAAAAATAAGAGCATGTCTATCTCCGCAAATTTTTCGACTGTTGATAATGCGATCACCAACGCCAGTACGATAGATAATTTTGGAAAAAGAATTAACCAGGCGATCAATGTTTCAGGCAACTATAATTTTAACGCGTATGTGAGTTATGGTTTTGACATTGTACCTTCTCTGAACTTTAGTATCAATGTTGGTCCCGGAAAAAACAGGAATGTGAACGTGATCAATGGTTTGACCAATACCACTGACAACAACAATATAAATATCGGCGCCTATTCAGGATACTGGGCAGATAAATGGATCAATTTCTGGATGAATTTTAATGCTACTTACACGAGTTCGTCTTCTTCCATCAGGCCCGATGCGGTTACAAAATTCTGGCAGTACAACACCTATTCGAATATACAGTTGAAATTTAAAAAAGCAAAACTGTATGCTGATCTGAACCTGCAGGCACAGATCTATCAGAAAACGGCGGCTTTCCCTAACCAACAGAACTCCTATATTTTCAGCCCTTCTATCAGGAAAATAATTTCAAAGGATGAAAAATGGGAAGCCAAGCTTACTGTGAATGACCTGTTCAATGAGAACAGGGGCATCAGCAGGAATGCGAACAGCAACTTTGTTTCTGAGACCATCAATGAAACCATCCAACGATTTGTATTATTCTCTGTAGTATATAATTTCAGTAAAAATGGCAAACCTACCAATGCAGGCTTCTAATATGAAAAAGATAATCATGATCGCCTTCAGCAGCTGTATGCTGACAGTTGCTTCGGCACAAACACAGTTCATTACCAAGGGCAGGGTTGAATATGAGAAAAAGGTAAACCAGCACAAACCCCTGGAAGATGATGCGGAAAATATCTGGAACAAAGAAAGAATGAAAGTGATACCAAAGTTTGTAAGTGACATTTATGAACTCCGTTTCGATGAGAAACGTTCCGCTTATAAATTAAAGAAAGAGAATCCCGATAACAAGTATATGATGTGGGGATCCAAGCCTACTGAAACGGATGGTGTAATACAGGATCTCGAAGCAAAAACCACATCAACACAAAGAGAAGTTTTTGAGAACACCTATGTAATCAAAGACAGTCTACGCAATCTCGAATGGCGCATCACCGATGAAACCCGCGAGATAGCCGGCTTCGAATGCAGGAAAGCCGTTACCAAAATATGTGATTCTGTTTACGTGGTTGCTTTTTACACTGACCAGATAGCCGTTAGCAGCGGCCCTGAAAGTTTCGGCGGGTTACCGGGATTGATATTGGGTTTAGCCGTGCCAAGATTATATACCACCTGGTTTGCAACAAAAGTTGAACTGACCGAATCAACCAGCGCACAATTAAACCCGACACAAAAAGGAAAGAAAGTGAGCTGGGAACAATTGAATAGTGAATTGAAAAAGAGTTTTAAAGATTGGGGCAGCGAAGCAGCCAGGAGGCTTTGGATCATTTCATTGTGATCGAATCGAAAATCGTCATTGGGGATTGAAATAAACTTAGAACGTCATTGCGAGGAACGAAGCAACCTGTGTCGTGAACAGTACGAATTAAATATTTGTAAACGACGACAAATACTTAATTCATAAATGTCTTAACACAGGTTGCTTCGTTCCTCGCAATGACGTTCTTTTGTTTGCTTTGTATACTCAATTAACTTTTACTCACATTCACCGCCATCGGTCCTTTCTTGCCTTCTTCAACCTCAAACGTCACTGTATCATTTTCTTTTACTTTTTCTTTCAGGCCGGAGGCATGTACAAAATATTCCTTATCATCTGATTTGATAAAACCAAATCCCTTGGCTTCATTAAAAAATTTTACTGTACCTGTTTGCATGTTGTTTGTTTTTTTATTTAAGTAGTTCTAATATAGTCATTTTTTTGGCAGGGATGGTAAATTGGCCTTGCATTAGTTCCGCAGAAATCACATTTTTGCCTTTCGTGAATCCGTTGGTACGCTCTGCGAAGTCTGAAAGATCCACTTTCTTTTCCTTGTCAGAAGTATTCATGATGCACATAACAGTTTGGGAAGCATCGTACCTGAAATAAACATACAACCCATCCACCGGAAGGTATTGCATCATTTTTCCTGTTTTTATCGCTGATGCAGTTTTCCGGAAGTTCGCAAGTATACGGGTGTATTCCTGTACGTTTTTTTCGTCTGCGGTAAGTCCTTCGCCGGTAAAGGCATTTTTCTTATCACCTTTCCATCCCCCCGGGAAATCAAGCCGCACCCACCCATCGGGATTGGATTCTCCTTTCATGATGATCTCTGTTCCATAATACAGTTGTGGTATGCCACGGCAGGTAAGCAGCCAGCCGATACCCATTTTCTGTTTTTCAACATCTTCTTTTACTGTTGAAAAAAAACGCGTCATGTCGTGGTTGTCGAGGAAGATCACATTACGCATTGGATCTTTATAAATAAGATCATTGCTGAGTGTTGTATATAATTTGTTCACGCCTTCTGTCCACCCGAAAGGCTGGTTTAGTGCAGGCTGTATCCCATAAAAAAGTGTTTGAAAATCAACCACGCCCTGCAGGTTACTTTTGAAAGGAACCTCTAATTTGTTCTCAGCAAAATAGGCCTGGTTGATCACACCATGCACCCATACTTCGCCGAACAACGTCATGCGGGGATACTCGTCTGTAAGCGCTTTGTTACAACGGTTCATGAAAGGAAGATCGTTGTAGAGATAGGTATCAATGCGCCATCCATCCACACCAAATTCTTCCACGCTCCAGATGGCGTGCTGTATTAAGAAATTGGCAACATAAGGATTGTTTTGATTGAGGTCAGGCATTTCAGTAGTGAACCAACCATCTGCGGTTCTTTTTGCATCAGACTTTGCAGCGTATGGATCGAATAGAGGTTGATCTTTATAACTGGTCTGCGTAAATTTTGGCCATTGGTGCAGCCAGTCTTTGGCAGGCGCATCTTTCGCAATAAAATGATAACTCCCTATATGGTTATACACTGCATCCTGTATGAGTTTCATACCACGGCTATGCAATGCATCGCTTAATTTTTTATAGGCTGCAGCCCCACCAAAACGTTTCTCTATTTGATAGTGATCGGTAAATGCATACCCGTGTTCTGTCCGGTTTGGCATATCGTTTTCGATCACGGGTGTCATCCATAAAGTAGTTACACCAAGTTGCTGTAAATAATCGAGATGATTGATCACGCCCTGCATATCGCCGCCATGGCGGTGATAGATAGAATCGCGGTTCAGGGATTGATCGCGCAAGCCTGCCACACGGTCATTGCTTTCATCACCGTTACTGAAACGATCAGGCATTAAGAAATAAATAAAATCTGCTGAGGTAACACCCTGCGCATAGCTTTTCCCATTACCATTGCGCTTTGCCTTCAATGGCCATTTCTCTATAACCGTTTTGTCACCATTTGAAAAAACAATATCTACGATACCAGGTTTGGCGGAGGCTGAGATCAAAAGATCCAATACCATGTATTTACCGTTCTCCATCGGTGTTAGTTTTTGTAACTGTACACCCGGATAATTAACCCTCACTTTTTCTTTATTGAATTCATTGTATCCACCGCGTGCAAGTACCTGCACCTTGTTCCACTTCATACCTGTAAACCAATTGGTGGGATAGAATTGTGCATGCTGCGCATGGATCGACAACAAAAACAACTGGCAACAAACCAATAAACAAAAGCTCTTTTTCATTGTGCATTTATTTATCATCATCCTTCACCCACAATGTAAGAATGCCGCCGATGATCATCGACACACCGCCAAGCACAATGGTACTGAGTGTATTTGCATTAAATATTTTCATTGTGAAAAATCCAAGTATGGTTGCGGCTACTATCTGCGGTATCACGATAAAGAAATAAAATACACCCATATAATACCCCATCTTATTCGCAGGCAAAGCGCCGGATAAAATAGCATATGGCATGGAAAGGATACTGGCCCAGGCAACACCCACCAATCCCATCGACACAACGATCCATTTAGGATCCGTGAACCAGCTGATACTCATTAAGCCGATACCCCCCACAAGCAAACAGATCATGTGCGTGATCTTCCGGTTGGTTCTGTATGCGATCAATGGAATGATGAACGCGAACAATGCAGCCACGCCATTGCGCACACTGCTACAAACGCTCAGCCAATCGGCGCCATCGTTGTATTGTTTTTTTACGCGGTCGAATTCAACCTTCTCTGCATCTGAGAAAACTTTACTTGCTGTATCTGCAAAATGATTGGCTAAATTGATCGAGATAGTTACAGGGTTTTGATTGGCCCTGTATTCATGTATCTCGTTGATATCGGCCTGCAAAGATTTAAATAGTTTTTTTGTCTTTTCATCCGTTGCGGCATCAGACAAAGAAGATTGAATGGAAGCTTCCATCCGGCTTACCATATCCTTATCAACCTTCATGTTATACTTATTGTTCGTAACTGCGTTGGTACTATAAATCCACATGGCGAACAGTGCGAACCATGTAAAGAACTGCACCAGCGCCAGCTGTGCCATTGTTTTTGGCATTTTAAAAATGCCGCCAAATGTTTCTTTTACACCATCCCAGAAACTTGCTTTGGCTACTTCTTTTTTAAATTCTTCAATATTCTCCGGAGGAAATTCTTTTGTGGTGAAAACAGTGTACATCACTGCACTTAAAAAAGCAAAAGCGCCAACATAAAAACTCCATTTAACCGAGTCAGGTATCTTTCCGCTTTGTGCAGTATTACTTAGATGGAACCAGTTGGTAAAGATCCAC
>JAQBNJ010000467.1 GCA_028288645.1 Sediminibacterium sp. | reverse complement strand
GCGTCTTTTAAATAACTGCAGAAAATATTTCCACCTGCTGTATTAACACTGAGTACTTCAGGTTGCTCAGGAATAAATGGTTTCCAGTTTTCGGGTTGAGGGGTGGCGATAGGAGCCATGACCACTTTGCTTTTCGGCGCATCCTTATCAGTCTGAATATAAAAATAAGTATCGTCAGATGTAAGTATACCCGTGCTCGTGTTCATGTTGTTGACGATCGTTACAATCGGTGCATCAGGTTTCGTAAGATCCTGCACATACAATTCATTTCCGTAAGTACTGTTGGATGCATAGATCACCAGCCATTTTTGATCCTCTGTAAGTGAGGCGCTGATATATCTTCTTGGTGTGGCGCTTCCGCCGAATATCAATTTGTCTTTGCTCTGTGGTTGGCCCAATGTATGGAAATACAGTTTATGCTGGTCCGTTTTTCCTGCCAGCTGGCTGCCTTGTTTGGGCTTATCATAACTGCTGTAATAGAAGCCCTCATTCTTTTTCCAGGCGATACCGCTGAATTTTACATCCTGCAAAGTATCGCTGATCTGTTTTTTCGAGATCGCATCGATCGTGATCATTTTTTGCCAGTCGCTGCCACCTTCCGATATCAGGTAAGCCGCAAGCGATCCGTCTTTGGTAAAACTGATATTAGCTAATGAGGTAGTACCGCTTGTTGAGAAAGTATTGGGATCGATAAAAACTTCCCGTTCTTTATCGCCATCTTTCTGGCGATACAAAACACTTTGATTCTGAAGCCCCGATTTTTTATAAAAATAAGTATACGCACCTTCTTTAGATGGGGCCGAGTAAGAATCATAGTTCCAGAGTTCCTTTAAACGTTTTTCAATCTTATCATGAAAAGGGATCTGTGCGAAATAACCATGTGTAACATCATTCTCTTCTTTTACCCACGCTTTTGTATTTTCAGCCGTATCATTTTCAAGCCAGCGATAGGGGTCGGCCACCGTGGTTCCGAAATAAAGATCTTTAACGGTAGTGTCTTTTTGTGTTACAGGATATTTCACAGCAATGGTTTTGAAATCGGTTTGATCGGCGCCTGACTTACAGGAGGCCAATGCAAGCAATGGAATGGTGATTTGAAACAAACGTCTCATAAGTGTTGGTTTAGGATAGTAAGATAAAAAATCTTTATTGTAGATAACTATAAAGGATGTTTTCTTTTATCAGTAATTGTCCAATCGATCTTTGTTTTCTCTGTGACGCCAAATATTTGATTAATGAGGTAACAGGCAGCATTTAATCTTTCAGATTCTGTTTTGTCTTTCCAAAAAGTAACATGATCGTCTGCTTCCTCAAAACTCATTCCCTTAACCGCGGTTTTATCTAATCGCTGTTTTTTCCTTGCCATATAAGTCAGTTGGAATATTTATAATGTAACGGCTTTTCTTCCCTTACTACTCTCAAAACATGCATCAATGATCTGCATCACCCTTACACCATCCTCCGCACTCACCTGCACTGGTTGTCCATTGCGTATTGCCTGGTAAATACTATCATAATAATCATAATAATTTCCCTGTAAAGTAGGGATCCGCTCACGTATCACTTTACCGTCTTTCTCCGTATGCAATAAACCCTGTTCTGATTCCGGCTCAGTTCCCCAATCCGTTGTATTGGGTTTGTGATTCGCGACCAGCATCGTTTCCTGTATATCAGCCCGGCTCTTCAGGAAAGAACCTATTCTTCCGTGTATCACATAAGACGCAAAAGGCTCGCGTACCTGGTAGCCTGCTTTCAATCTTACGCGAAGCATAGGGTAGTAAAATAAGATCTCGAAATAATCATCTACCTGTGAGCCCGGCCTTGTAATGCGGAGATCGGCGAACACAGCCTGCGGCATCCCGAATAAATGCAATGCCTGGTCGATTAAATGAGGGCTGAGATCATTCAGTATGCCTGCGCCAGGCGCCGGAATTTCTTTATGTGGTTTGGGACTCAACTCTTCTTTATACCTGTCGAAATGGATCTCTGCTTCCATAATCTCTCCGAGCCAACCTTCCTGTATGATCTTCTTTACTGTTTTGAAATCGCTGTCCCAGCGGCGGTTTTGAAAAACAGACAATACGAGTTGTTTTTTTTCTGCGAGTTCTTTTAATGCAATGGCTTCTGCAGTTGTAGTGGTGAATGCTTTTTCAACTACGGCATGCTTGCCGGCTTCCAACACTTTTTTTGTATAGTCGAAATGAGTAGCTGTTGGCGTATTCACCACAACCAATTCAATAGAATCATCTTCCAGTATTTCTTCCAGCGAACGATAGATCTTTATCCCGGGATAAAATTCAAGCGAGATCGATTTTGTTCTTTCCCATATCCCCACTAATTCAAATCCCGGGTGCAGGTTAATGAATGGTGCATGAAATGCTTTGCCGGATAAACCGAATGATAGAATAGCTGTTTTAATGGGCGTCATGATTTTCGAATTGTGAATTGTCGGATGAACGGATTGATTAAAAAATACGTGTTGTGCTATTAAAGTTATCGCTTCAACATTTATGTGTCGTAAACATGCCCCAGCGGGGCAACCGCTTTGTAGCAAAAACGATTAGGCGATCCCATTATGCCCTGTAAGGGCTACCCTAGTGGTTAATGATTTTGGTTATTTCACGAAATTCCAGGGTAGCCATTACAGGGCATTAAATGCCTATCGTCGATTACTCGCTACAAAGCGGTTATGCCTATGGCATATAAATAGTTTATCAAACAGCTTACACGACTTCATTCCTTATTATAGCACAACACGTTAAAATTAAAAAACCTGCTTCATACTTAAGCAGGTTTTTTAATTCAATTCTTACCGTGTTATTTTGAATCTTGTTTTTCTCTTTCTTTCATCTTGTCCAAATAGCTCACACCTTCGGTGATCCATTTTTCAGCAGGTTTGCCTAAGAGATAGTGATCAAACCATTCCCTTTGTCTTTTCTGGTAATCTATCTGGTTCTCTTTTTTAGCGAGTCCGTGGTTCTCATCGGCATACACCAGCATCACATGCTGCTTTTCCATACGGCGCATGGTGCCGTACATTTCAATACCCTGGTGCCAGTCAACCGCTCCATCTTTATCGCCAAATGCAACCAATAACGGCGCCTTGATCTTTGATGCGTTGAACATGGGCGAGTTGCGGATATGCGCTTCCGTTCTTTCATACCATGGACCGTCA
>JAQBNJ010000465.1 GCA_028288645.1 Sediminibacterium sp. | reverse complement strand
CCAGTGATAAATGGGCAAACCAAAAGTAGATTCAGTAATGAATGTGTGGCATTTAACCGGTTCAAACACTCCGCTGATACCATCATCTTCTGTTTTGTAGTCACCGCTTACCACCCAAACTTCTCCTTTGTGTTCAACCCTTACCTGCGAAGAGCCCATGATATGCCCTGCGGGATGCAGGGAGATTTTTACTTCATTCATCAAAATACTTTCTCCCCATGCTACGCCCTGGAAAGAATGTTCGCCGAGGCGTAATTGCAGCAAAGGTTTTGTCAGATAATGACAGAGATAATGAGCCGAGCCTGCTTTTGCGTGGTCACTATGCGCATGTGTGATGACGGCGCGATTCACACCGCGCCAGGGATCGATGTAAAAATCGCCGGGTGGACAATACAATCCTTTATCAGTAAATTCTATTAAAGCCATTGAGGAATTGTTACAGGATAAGTAACAAGATTGATGCCGCAAAGTTCGGTCAATTCACAGATCTGACCATTCCATCTTTCTTCCTGATAAAATACAGTTTTTTATTTTCCAGGTAGTCGGTTTGTGTACTTTCTTTCGCTGCTTTTACCGGCTGGATCTCAAAATCATTAAAGAGTTTGTATTCTTTAGCAGAGAGATGGTAGATCAAACTATCACCATATTTCATCAGCAGTTTTGTAAAATGGAGCATCGATTCATATCCTTTAAAAAACATATCTCCCGGCCTGCCAGCAAACCTGGTATTGTATTGGCTGATAAGGCGAAGGCTGAGTTTATCTGTGCGGGTAAAATTATAAGGAGTAGAATACACAATTTCAAGTCCCTTACTGATATCTTTCAATGCATCCCATGTAGGCATACCTATGGCTATGGGATGATAACTTTTATTACTGCTCAAAGCTTTGGCAAGGCTAATGCTGAATGGGTCATTGATGGTTCCGCAAATGACAATATTGCGTTGACGGCTACTGTCTAAATTTGATAGAACCTCCTCAGGTGTAAAATTCTCGGGTAGCTCAACTACTTTGATTTTTAGAGGAACGCCGGGTGTTTTTTTATTCTTCTCTTCAAAAACAGACTGAATAACATCTCCCACATACACCTGCCTGCGAAACAGTGTGATATTATCTGCAGGATAAGATTTGCGCACAAAATTATAAACAGCTTCTACATGTGCGATCAAAGTAGGGTTTAGTAAAACGAAATAAGGGTTGCCTGTGATCCCGCCATCATTGGGATAGGTAGAAGAGATCAGCGGGATCTTTTTTTCCAGTGCAAGATCCGCCAGCGGTTTTATTTCGGCCCTTGCATTGAATGAAGCGATGAGCAGCGATACATCCTGTAATTCTCCACTCGTGATAAGATCGGGGATAGATACTGTTGCATTCTTCGTGTCGTAAAACAAAACTTCAACGCGCGCATGTTCTTTGTTCAAAGAATCAACGGCCATCATCACACCATTGTAAAAATCAAGCCCTGGTATTATATATCTCGGGAGATTGTTCTTACCTAATTTATAGATCGGCCCTTCAAAAGCGGAATCAAGATATACTGGCGCAAACACCGCAATCTTCAAAGGTTTGCGTAAAGAATCAGCGGTCTGTCCTTTCGCACAAACCCCAAACAACAAACCCCAAACCACAAACAATATCATTCTACATCCACCCATAAGAAATCCATTATTCCCACTCGATCGTAGCCGGTGGTTTGCTGCTGATATCATAGACCACGCGGTTAATTCCTCTCACATTATTGATGATCTCATTCGATATATGCGCAAGAAATTCATAGGGAAGATGCGCCCAGTCTGCCGTCATGCCATCAACAGAAGTTACGGCCCGTAAGGCAACCGTAAACTCATAGGTTCTTTCGTCTCCCATCACACCCACACTTTTTACAGGTAATAAAATTGTGCCAGCCTGCCATACAGCGGTGTATAAATTGTGTTCCTTCAAACCTTTGATATAAATATCATCGGCCGCCTGTAACAGTTTTACTTTTTCTTCGGTTACTTCTCCCAATATGCGTATTGCTAAACCCGGGCCGGGAAAAGGATGGCGGTTGATCATATCTGCCGGGATACCTAATTCAAGTCCTACTTTGCGAACCTCGTCTTTAAATAAATAACGGAGTGGTTCCACTAATTCAAGATGCATAATATCAGGAAGGCCTCCTACATTATGATGCGATTTGATGGTTTGCGAAGGGCCATGCACGCTCACACTTTCTATCACATCAGGATAGATCGTGCCCTGCCCGAGAAATTTTACGCCTTCTACTTTTTTTGATTCTTCATGAAACACATCGATAAATAATTTACCGATCACTTTTCTCTTCTGCTCAGGATCTGTTTTGCCTTTGAATTCATCGTAGAACATTTGTTTGGCATCGATGCCGGTTACATTCAAGCCGATGGCATCGTATGTTTTTAATACCTGTTCAAATTCATCTTTACGCAACACGCCGTTATCAACAAAGATACCATGCAACCTGTCGCCAATGGCTTTGCTGATCAGTGTTGCGGCCACCGTACTGTCAACCCCGCCGCTTAATGCCATGATCACATGACTATCGCCGATCTGTTCTTTGAGTTTGGCAACGGTTTCGTTTACAAAAGAAGCTGGTGTCCAGTTCTGGCTGCATCCGCAGATCTCAACCAGGAAATTATTAATGATCTTCTTTCCTTCCACCGAATGATATACTTCCGGGTGAAACTGTATTCCATATAATGGTTGTGTATCCGTTCCTGTTTTTTTAAAACCTGCTACCGGGATGCTTTCAGTTGTGGCGAGGATCGTAAATCCTTCAGGTAACGCTGTGATCGAATCACTATGACTCATCCATACCTGCGATTGTTCCGCAACATTCTTCAATAAAATATCTTCCTTTTGTATATGCAGTTTGGCGCGGCCATATTCTCTTTTATTCGATTTATCAATGCGTCCTCCAAAGATCTTTGCAGTTAACTGGGCGCCATAGCAAACACCCAATACCGGTACTTTTTGAATAAAGGCGGCGATATCAACCGACGGTGCATTTTCCTCGTTCACACTAAAAGGCGAACCACTGAGGATAATGCCTTTCAACCCCGGTTCTATCTCAAAGGATTTCTGAAAGGGAATGATCTCGCAGAACACATTGGCCTCTCTCACTGCACGGGCTATTAACTGGGTAAACTGGCTGCCAAAATCGAGAATGAGTATTTTTTCTGTCATGCCTGCGAAGGTAATTGAAAATTTCTTCGGTCGGGGGTAGATAGTCCATGGTCCGTTGTCCATAGTACAGGGTACTGCACCCCTGGTCAATACCCCACAATGAATGTCTATTGACCATGGACCATTGTCTATGGACAATTCTTCATTTTACAACCTGTTTTTACTAACTTGGGGTTCCAAAACTAAACCATGAAACCTATTTTACTTTTCCTAGCCGCAGCCATGCTGCTTTGTTCTTCCTGCCGGTGGATGGGGTATAAACGGATCAAGGGGAACGGTAATGTTATTACCCAGAACATAAATATCAACCGCGCGGAGCGCATTTCACTACGGGGAGGTTATGATATGGAGGTTACCCAAGGCCCCGTCACTTCCATAAAAATAGAGGCTGACGAGAATTTTATTCCCTTCATTTTAATAAGTGAACACGATGGGTTCCTGGTCATTAAGTCAAAAGACCACGTGAACCTGGTGAGTGATCATAATATCAAGGTGTATATCACCACCCCAAGACTGGAGCAGGTAGAGTTAAGTGGAAGCGGCAATATCATTGGTAAAAATAAATTTACAGGTGGCGAAAAACTCGTGTTGAGAATATCAGGTAGCGGGGATATGACACTGGAAACAAACACACCCAAAGTGGACGCGGAAATAAGCGGTTCCGGTTCAATGACTTTATCGGGTGAAACACAGGATCAAAATGTTCGGATCAATGGTGTTGGTGATTATAAAGCGGAAGGATTAAAGTCTGAAAGAACGGTAGTACGTATCGCCGGAAGCGGCGATGTAAGGGTGTTTGCCGATGCTGATCTCGATATCAATATTGCAGGATCGGGTTCTATTTTCTATAAAGGCAATGCAAGCGTGAAACAACATATTGCCGGAAGCGGTGAAGTGAAAAAGATCGAATAAGATATCAATAAATAAACAGTATGACAAGATAGCAACGATGCTATCTTTTTTGTGAGGAGATGTGTAATGAGCGCTATTAATTTTTTATAATATCTTTTATTTTTTTAATTTCCTTTCGCTGAAAACATAAAACAGTTGAAAGGCATTATTTTTTTTCTTACTTTAATGCCGAAATCCAATAAATACAATGGGTGTAAAACATAGAATATTACTGGTTGAAGACGAAGTTAAGCTGGGCAAAGTGATACGTGATGAGTTGAACAATAACGGATACCAGACTGATATAGCTGTAGATGGCCTGGAAGCCTCTAAATTGTTCAGCCAGCACTCTTACGCATTGGTGCTGCTGGATATCAATCTCCCCTATAAGAACGGCTTTGTGTTATGCAGGGAGTTCCGCGACCAGAATAAAAAAGTGCCGATCATCATGTTAAGCGCAGCAGGTGAGATCCATGATAAAGTTGAGGCATTCAATATTGGCGCTGATGATTACATCGTCAAACCTTTTCATTTTAGTGAGTTGTTTGCGCGGGTAAAAGTATTCCTGAAACGCTCCGAACTTCCGGCTACTTCAGATAAGATCGTTGTGGAAGACATGGAGATCAATTTCATGAATAAAACAGTGACAAGGAACGGTGTCAACATCAATCTTACAGCAAAAGAATTTACGCTGCTTGTGTTGCTGGCAAGAAACAAGGACCGGGTTATTTCCAAACAGGAGATCCTCGAAAAAGTATGGGACCTCAGTTTTGATACGGGCACCAATACAATTGAAGTATACATCAGTTTTCTGCGTAATAAGATCGATAAACCTTTTGAACATAAATTGATTCATACCAAGCCGGGCTTTGGTTATTATATCAAATAAACCGACCGTGCAATGAACCTGAAACTTCGTTTTGCACTCCTGTTTACTTTTTTTGTTGCGGTTATCCTCTTAGTTTCCTGTATCACCATTTACGTATTGTTTTCCAAAGACCGGGAGGAAGATTACTACCGTCGCGCCACGAAGGAAGTAACTGATATGTATAATATTTACAGAGAGGCAAAAAATAAACAGGGAACTGCAACCTATCAATTTATCCGTACCATACATGATAAAGCGGTGTTTAATGAACGTCTTTTTATTTTGGATTCTTCTGGGGCAGTTGTCTTTCGTTTTCCTGATACCATTCCTTATCCACCCATTACGATCCCGATAGAAAAATTACGCGAGGTAAAAGAATACCGGAGCGTAGATAAAAACAATAATGAAGAACGGGTTGCTGTGTACCTGGCAGAATTTAACGCCTATGTATATCTTTCCGGGTACGACAGGGTAGGTTTTATCAGGTTAAGCAGCCTGCGGTTTATTCTGGTCCTTGTGTTTTTTGGATCGCTTTTGCTGTCGATCTGTGTTTCGTTCCTGTTTGTACGCGAAGCGGTGCGGCCATTGAAACACCTTGCCTTACAGATGGAAAAAACAACGGTTCAAAACCTTTCCGAACGCGTTGATGAGACCAATGCAAAAGATGAGATCAATGCCATCGCCAAAAACTTCAACACGATGCTTGAAAGGTTGAGTAAAGCATTTGAGTTCCAGAAAAGTTTTGTATACCATGCATCCCATGAGTTGCGTACACCACTCGCTACTATGCTATCCCAAACAGAATCTGCATTAAACAAAAGCATGACGGACACTGAATATAAGAAAACACTGGTCTCTTTAAAAGAAGAGCAACAGGAAATGATCGAGCTAACGAATTCCCTGTTGCTGATCTCGCAGTTTGAGCATATGGGTTTCGTGGAAGACTGGCCGCTGCTTCGGATTGATGAGGTGATCTATGAAACGGTGAGCCTTTCTAAGAAGACCTTTGCGGATATGGAAGTGAACATCACATTCGCCTCTTTGCCGGATGATGATGATGATTTTGTGATCAGGGGAAATGAAACATTACTCAAGTCGGCTTTTTCCAACCTGATCAAAAATGCCTACACCTATTCCGTTGACCAGAAAGTTCATATCACGCTTGATGCAGACGGAAAAACAATATTCATTCATATCGATAATGCCGGTACCCAACTGCCTTCCGATGAAAAAGAAAGTATTATGGTTCCTTTTTTCAGGGGAGGAAACGCATTAACCACCAAAGGGTATGGATTAGGGCTTTCGATGGTGTACCGTTTTATTTCTATTCATAAAGGAACGGTTACTTACTCACCCATTTCGA
>JAQBNJ010000438.1 GCA_028288645.1 Sediminibacterium sp. | reverse complement strand
TACTGTTTCTCGAAAGCACCGACCGCACCCGTGATATACAGATGTATATCAACAGCCCGGGAGGAAGTGTTTACGCGGGATTAGGTATTTATGATACCATGCAGTTCATCAGTCCCGATGTGGCAACCATCTGTACAGGCATCGCCGCCAGCATGGGCCAGATCTTATTGTGTGCCGGGATAAAAGGCAAACGTACGGCCTTGAAACACAGTCGTGTAATGATACACCAGCCAAGTGGTTCAATTGGCGGTCAGGCAACGGATATCGAGATTACTGCGAGGGAGATCAAGAAACTGAGGCATGAATTGTACGCTATCACCGCTTTCCACGCAGAAAAAGACGTTGAAGAAATAGAAAGGGATAGCGACCGCGATTTCTGGATGACCGCAGCAGAAGCGAAAGATTATGGGCTGATAGATGAGGTGTTGTTTATGAACCCGAGAAAGGAAAAGAAAGGCTAGGAACTGACAAAAAAATTAAGAACTCAAAAAAAATAGAACATGCCCAATACAAAATACATCGTGAATCCTTATTTAATGAATGATGACGATGACGAACCGGAGAACGAGCCGAAAAAAGATGATAAGAAAGATGAGGCGGTTACAAGCTTTATCGACAAGAGATTAGAAAAATTATTTTTCGAGAAAAGAGCTGTTTACTTATGGGGTGTGGTAGATGATAAATCTGCGCGGGAAATAGTAACCAAACTCCTGTTGCTGGATGCTGATAAAAATGAAGAGATCAAGTTTTACATCAATAGTCCCGGCGGCGTGGTAACCAGTGGTATGGTTATTTATGATACAATGCAGCTGATCGATAGTCCCGTAAGCACCGTGTGTATGGGATTAGCGGCCAGTATGGGATCGATCTTACTGAGCGCCGGCACTAAAGGAAAACGTTTTGTATACCCGCATGGCGAGGTGATGATACACCAGCCAAGCCTTGGCGGTTATTACCAGGCCACCAGCGCTGATATTGAAATACAGGCCAACCAGATCATCAAGACCAAACAAATAGGTGCACGGATCCTTTCTGAGAACTGCGGAAAAACCGTTGAACAGGTGATGAAAGATTTCAACCGCGATTACTGGATGAATGCGGAAGAAGCAGTGAATTATGGCATTGTTGACGCTGTTTTAACAAAAATCTAGGCGGAAATCACTTTTCCAGGGCAGCTTTTACATGAGAAAATGAGTTCAGGAGCCTGAACTGTCATAGCTTTGCAACGGATGGGTGTAAAGAAGTGTCTGTTATGCAGGCTCCGTGGTGTTAAGGAAAAAAATAAATTATGGCTAAAGCCTCTCAATTACATTGTTCTTTCTGTGGCCGCAACCGCGATGAGGTCAAGATCCTTATTGCCGGGCAGGATGGGCATATCTGTGAGAACTGTGTAGAACATGCGCAGGAGATCATTGCGCAGGAACTCACTTCCAAACAGGAGGGTGCGCATGCCAGCGCCAATTTTAAACTGAACGTGCGCCGCCCCGCCGAGATCAAAAAGTTCTTAGACGAATACGTGATCGGCCAGGATGATGCCAAGAAAGTTTTATCAGTAGCCGTTTACAATCACTATAAAAGGGTCAATAACAAACAATCGCAGGATGATGTTGAGATAGAAAAAAGCAATATCATCATGGTGGGTGAAACCGGCACAGGTAAAACCTTGCTGGCAAAGACCATCGCACGCCTGTTGAATGTTCCTTTCGCCATTGTTGATGCAACTGTGTTTACGGAAGCAGGTTATGTGGGAGAAGACGTGGAAAGCATGCTCACCCGTTTGTTACAGAACTGCAATTATGATGTAACCGCTGCAGAGCGCGGGATCGTATATGTGGATGAACTGGACAAGATTGCCCGCAAAGGCGATAACCCATCCATCACCCGCGATGTAAGCGGTGAAGGCGTTCAGCAAGGCTTATTAAAAATGCTGGAAGGAACAGAAGTATTGGTTCCACCACAGGGAGGGCGCAAGCATCCTGAGCAAAAAATGATCAAGGTTGATACTAAGAATATCCTTTTCATTTGCGGCGGTGCCTTTGACGGTATTGATAAAGTGATTGCCCGCAGGGTAAACACCAATGCCATCGGCTTCAGCGTGAACAAGGAGGAACAGGAACACCAGCGCAAGAATCTTTTACAGTTCATCAACGCGCAGGACCTGAAAAGTTTTGGTTTGATACCGGAATTACTCGGCCGTTTGCCCGTAATCACCCACCTGAATCCGTTGGATACAGAAACACTCCGCAACATCCTCACCGAGCCTAAAAACTCGCTCATCAAACAATTCACCCGCCTCTTTGAACTCGAAGGCATTGAACTGCTGATCGATAATGATGTAATGGATTTTATGGTGAAGAAAGCCCTCGAATACAAACTCGGCGCAAGAGGCCTCCGCAGTATCTGCGAAAGCATTTTAACCGATGCTATGTTTGAATTACCCGGCACCGACACGCGCAAACTGCATATCACGTTGGATTATGCTGAACAGATGTTTGGAAAGAGCAAGCTCAGTGTTTTGAAAGTAGCATAGTTGCCGCGCCCTTTAGGGCGTGGGCAATAAGAACATACTCTCGCACATTCTTCGGGCTTTAGCCCAGCGTTTTACACTCCGGGCTAAAGCCCGATAATTAATTCAGGAATGATGATTAATTGTCCACGCCCTAAAGGGCGCGGCAAGGGCGCGGCAAATGGGAATAACTTCTTATCGCTTTTTTATTTCCAGCCATTAATATTGCAGTCAACACTAACCAACCCAATCATGAACGAATTAATAGACCGCCTCGTAAACGAAGCCAAACTAACGCCCGAGCAGGCACATAAAGCTGTTGAGACCGTTGCGAATTTTGTAAAAGACAGGTTCCCGATGCTTGGTGGCGCGGTGGACCAGGTGTTTGGGGCGGGGAATAAAAGCGATGAGTAATATTGAATATTGAGCAAGGAATTTTGAATGTTGAAGTGGAGCCGCCGCCCTTCGTCACCTGATCACGGGTGTTCATTGCATGTATTTGTACCAGTCGTCTTCATTCAACAAAACACCATTCTCATAAATCCTTATCCGCCCTGTGCATTCCGGAAATAATTGAATGCCTTTTGTATTGTGGTTAATGCCCATTTAAACTCTGTTATAACGGAGTTTCCTTCAAATGTTATTTCATTTCCAGGCAATACTTTAAATAAATAGCACTCGGGTTCTAATTGAATTTCAATCTCCTCATCCT
>JAQBNJ010000416.1 GCA_028288645.1 Sediminibacterium sp. | reverse complement strand
GCTTACGATATCGCGGCCCTCCTGTATGGTATGTGCCAGGGGTTTTTCAACAAACACATGCTTGCCTTTACGGATGGCCTGCATACAGATCTGGAAATGATGGTCCGTTGGCGCGATCACATCAATGATATCGCAGGCATCCATCAGTTTGTCCTCATCCATAAAACGTTTCAGCCCATACTGTTCTGTAACAGCTTTGGCATTCTCATTATTGGGATCAAAAAAACCCACCAGTTTGATGCCTTCAATTTCTTTCCAGTTGTTCAGGTGGAACTTCCCCAAATGGCCCACGCCAAAAACACCTACTTTAAGCATAGCAATAGCTTTATTAATAATGGGTAAATATAATTATTCGTGCAGGCTTAACGCCTACAGGAACAAAGATGTGGATATTATGCCTGCTTTGCGCCCCTGGGCTTAGGGAAATCCGTATTTTAACCTCCTTAAATGCCGGTTGTAAGGAGAGCTGTCGCTATTTTGTGAAACATACCTATGTTTACCTCATAAAGAAAAAAATTGCAAACGATATTCCTGATAGCCATCATCATTGCTTTTTATACTTATATCGGTTACCCGGTATTTGTATACCTGGCGGCAGGATTGATCAGGTGGATTGGGCCGGAAGAAGAACAAAACAAAGAAATTGTTACTCCTTCAATTACCCTGATCGTTACTGCGTATAACGAAGAAAGTTGCATAGAAGAAAAGATACACAATTCGCTTGCACTTAGTTATCCTGCCGGACTGCTGCATTTTATTTTTGTTACAGATGGATCTACAGACAATACACCGGGCATCGTTACAAAATATCCGCAGATAAAATTATTACATGCATCTGCCAGGAGCGGGAAAGCTGCAGCTATGCACCGTGCCATGAAGAAAGTTGAAACGGAACTTGTTGTGTTTACAGATGCTAATGCCATTCTCAATCAGGGCGCCTTATTGTATATCATCCCTCACTACACACAGGAAAGAACCGGTGCGGTTGCAGGCGAAAAACGAATCGATATTTCCCTGGTTGCCGATGCGGTATCAGGCGAAGGATTTTATTGGCGCTATGAATCTATCCTGAAAAAATCCGAATCAACATTCTACTCTGTTGTTGGAGCCGCAGGAGAATTATTCAGTATCCGCACGGCTTTGTATGAACCGGTACCGGCCGATACATTGCTCGACGATTTTATGATCTCGATGAAGATCGCCGCCAAAGGTTATCGTATCAAATACGAACCACGGGCCTTTGCAACAGAAAAAGCGTCTGCTTCCGTTTCCGAAGAACGCAAACGGAAAGTACGTATCGCTGCAGGTGGCATACAATCCATGTTGCGTTTGCCCTATTTGTTGATCCCCTTGCCACAACCTTTGTTATGGTTTACATACATCAGCCATCGCATACTCCGATGGGTCGTAACACCTTACCTGCTGGTATTGGCCTTTATCCTGAATATTGCCCTGGCATGGCGCGATGGGATGGCCGGTATTACCGGCCTGGCGCTTGTAGTACAGCTGCTGTTTTATATGACCGCACTTGCCGGTTATCTTTTTCAACGCCGGGAAATGCCGTTCAGGCTATTTTTTGCACCCTATTATTTCTGCCTGATGAATTACGGAATGATTGAGGGCTTAGTGTGTTATGTTTTTGGAAAGCAGACCGTTATATGGGAGAAAGCAGCAAGACGCTGAAGCCAGTATATGGCTCACCGATAGTAAATTGGTTGATAGTCAAATATTTATTTTATTTTTTTAATGCTGTTTTAAGTTTGTATCCACAATAATTTTTACTTTCGGCGGGTTAAGAAAAAAGAGTAAATTCAGTTTTGTAAACTCTTTTTTGGAAATTGTCCATAGAGCGGCAAAACGATAGCATGCTGGTAATTAAACAATTTAACAAAATCTGATGATCAGGAAAGTACTTTGCGTTGATGATGATACAATATCTCTTACCATTTCCCAGCTTTTATTGAAGCGGACGGGCTTCGCAACGGAAGTGGATACTGCGATAGACGGAAGCGAAGCGCTTGAATACTTCGAGAACCTTTTTGCCAATGATCCTAACCCTGCGGACAACGCACCTGAGTTGATCCTGCTTGATATTAATATGCCTGTAATGAATGGCTGGGAATTCCTGCATGAATACAACCCGCGTTTTTCGGCAAAACTACCCAATACACAGATCGTCATTCTTTCTTCTACCATCGATCCGGAAGATTTTGCTTTGGCAAAACAGTATCCTGTGGTGATGCAATTCATCAGCAAGCCCTTAAGCATCGAAAACCTCGAAGAGTTAAAGGCTACGCCGTTTATGAAGAAGTATTTTTCGTAGATTTTTTTTCCGCACCCTCCTTTGCCGCGCCCTTGAGTTGCCGCGCCCTTCAGGGCGTGGAAGATTAGAGCATTTTCCATTATTTAGTTCGGGCCTTAGCCCGCAGTGTACACCGCGGGCTAAAGCCCGAACTGACAATTTCTAAAATTTGATTTTATATCCACGCCCTGAAGGGCGCGGCAACTTAAGGGCGCGGCAACTCAATGACATAAAAAAGCCTTGTAGGAATCTCTTCCGACAAGGCTCGTGTAGCAAACTGCTACTGGTTTTTCTAGGAATTTCTAAGATCTTTACAAAGGATGCTGGAAATTAAATTACTCCCATTTTCGGTTCGAAGCTTTCACTTCTCTGCTTAATGTGATAGAACAAAGTAACATCATCCATGTTTAGCTCCCAATAACGGATTTTGCTATCTTTTGGTAGCGCTGGGAATTTGTACTGTAAAGAAAAAACTACAGAGCTCAACCGGAAATCGTCAAATCGTATTACAAAAAGAAGAATACAAAGCTTTGGCCGATTTTGAAATGTCCATATCCAATGTTTTAATAAATTGGGGCTATGAAAACTCCCCTAAACTATTTGCTCCCCGTTTGTATCAGGAATATGGCCGGGCTTTTTGTTATCACAATGGCTTTTTCAGCCAATACGGCTATTGCACAAAGCAATCCTGTAGTAGATAACATTGTAAAAGAAGGCACACAAAATTCACAACTTGAAAAGCTGGCCCATGAATTATTCGACCAGATCGGGCCAAGACTGATTGGTACACCTCAAATGAAAAAGGCCAATGACTGGGCCGTTGACAAATACACCGGTTGGGGGATCTCGGCCCGCAATGAACAATGGGGCGAGTGGAAAGCATGGGAAAGAGGCGTTACGCATATTGATATGATCTCTCCACGTGTAAGGTCACTCGAAGGAACGCAACTTGCCTGGTCGCCTAAAACCAAAAGCAAAGGCGTTACAGCAGAATTGATCATCATTCCGGATGTGGCTGATTCAATGGCTTTCCAGGCATGGTTGCCTAATGTGAAAGGAAAGTTTGTAATGATTTCAATGTTACAACCAACCGGCAGACCCGATGATAACTGGACAAAATTTGCAACGAAAGAGTCCATGGACAAAATGACCAGGGACCGCACTGCAAAAACAACTGCATGGGCAGCACGCATCAAGAAGACTGGTTATTCTTCACGTATGATGCAAATCGTACTGGAAAAAGCAGGAGCCGCAGGCATCATCAGCAATACATGGTCCGCGGGTTTTGGTGTTGACAAGATATTTAGCGCTTACACAACTAAAATTCCAACCGTAGATATTGCGCTGGAAGATTATGGTATGTTATACCGTTTGGTTGAGAACGGAGATAATCCTGTGATCACGATCAGGGCAGATTCAAAACACACGGGCACAGTTCCAACATTCAATACAATTGCAGAGATCAAAGGATCTGAAAAACCTGATGAATATGTAATGCTCTCTGCGCACTTCGATTCATGGGATGGCGGAAGCGGAGCGACTGATAATGGCACCGGTACCTTAACGATGATGGAAGCGATGCGTATCCTGAAACTCATGTATCCAAAGCCTAAAAGGACGATCCTTGTAGGGCATTGGAGCAGCGAGGAGCAGGGATTGAATGGATCACGCGCATTCACGGAAGACCATCCTGAAATGATGAATAAGATACAGGCATTGTTCAACCAGGACAATGGTACGGGACGTGTTGTAAATATTAATGGCGCCGGTTTTAAATATTCCGGTGATTTTCTTCCGAATTGGTTAGCGGCCGTGCCAAAAGCAATGCGTGATTCTATCAGTACAAGATATCCAGGATCACCTGCAGGTGGCGGCTCAGATAATGCTTCCTTTGTAGCAGCGGGCGCACCTGGCTTTTCGTTGGGTGCATTGGGCTGGTCCTACTTTGATTATACCTGGCACACAAACCGTGATACCTATGATAAAGTAGTATTTGATGACCTGCGTAACAACGCAATACTTACTGCGATCCTTGTTTATATGGCTTCTGAGGATCCTAAGTTTATGCCGCATGATAAAGCTGATCTGACACAGAATCCCGCTGGTGGCGGTGGTGGAGGCGGACGTGGCAATGGGGGTGGACGTGGACCAGCCACATGGCCGGTTCCTGTAAAAGCGATTCGAAAAGGACCGGTGGCACCTGTGAACTAGCAGTTAATTCGTAAAGCATAAGCAAACGCTTACTGCCAGATGATGAACGCATTTTAATTTGTGCGTTAAGCGTTTGGTAGTAAGCGTTTTGCATTTCAATAAGTTGCTTTAAGAAAATTTTAGGAAAAATAATTACCTAAAGTTTTGTTCGTACGAAATATTTCCTACCTTTAGTGCATGTAAGTAGAAATCGCACTCGGTATCGTACCTACCTAATCAGAACTGGAGATCCTGCAGTTTTTGTGGGAGCACGGACCTTCTTCAGTTAGATTTGTAAATGACTGTTTGAATGAACAGAAAAGAGCCGTTCAGTACACTTCTACTTTAAAACTGATGCAGATCATGGTGGATAAGAAATTACTCACCCGCGATGAATCGCAGATGAAGCATATCTATATACCTGCTGCGGAAGAACAAGTGACCAAGAATTATTTATTGGAGCGTTTTGTAGACACGATGTACAATGGATCAGCCAGCAGTCTGCTGATGCAATTACTCGGCAACAAAAAAACATCAAAGAAAGAGTTGGAGGCGATAAAGGAGCTGGTGAAGAAGTTAGGGAAGTAAATTTTGGAATTTTGGAATTGGGAGATTGGGAAATTTCCTTCGGCGCACGGCCGACATCAATTTCAAAATTTCCCAATTTCAAAATTCCAAAATATTGTATTTAAGTCATCTGAAATAAATCATTATGAATTTTTTCTTCATGCAAAACGAACTCGTACTCGCCCTGTGCTGGACACTGATCCACTCACTTTGGCAGGGGCTTCTGCTGGCAATTGTTACGGGTGCTGTAATGATCGGCACACGAAAATCTAACGCGCGAAAAAGATACGGGATGTTAACGGTGCTGTTCTTCCTGTTCATAGCGGTAACGATCGTTACTTTTGTAAGGGAACTGAGCCTTGTAAAAGTCAGCACCACTGCGGTTACAGCTTCGTCGGTGATCTCAAACGGGGCGCCGGTTATTAATGATATTGTATTTTCAGGCGCTGATGATGCAGCCGCTAACCAAACTTTCACTGAACGGTTCAAAGATTATTTTAACACCCATGCTTCATTGATCGTAATGATCTGGTTCGTGATCTTTATTGCGAGGTTTATCAGGCTAACCGCCAATCTTGCCTATGTACAGCGTTTAAAACATTATAAGACCTATGCACCGCCTCTTGCATGGAAGGATAAGGTGAATGAACTGGTGTTGACATTAGGGATCAAAAAACAAATACAACTATTGGAATCCGGTATAGTAAAAGTGCCGGTAGTAATGGGTGTGTTGAAACCGGTGATATTACTACCATTGGGATTGCTGGCGCATTTGCCAT
>JAQBNJ010000412.1 GCA_028288645.1 Sediminibacterium sp. | reverse complement strand
GTAATCTGATAAACGCGCTACAGGAAATGCATTGTAAGCGAGCGCGAACGTAACGATCTTGCTGCAGGTTCCTGAATCAAGCTGACTGGCACTGGTAATGCTTCGTGCAGTAAAGAATGTTTTGAATGCAGCATCATTTGGCGCGAACATGGTGTAATACCCGGCGCCACTGAGGATATCTTTGTAACCGGCTTTATCAATACAAGCCAGCAAACTGGTAAAATTGGCTTTGGCCTGCAATTGCTGGTAAATAGGCGCAGGCAGGGATTCGGGGCGGCCATAAAATTCATCAAATGCTTTTTTCCGGCAGGCGGTAAAGCAAACAATAGCCAGTGTGATCAAAAACGCTTTTTGGAAAAATTTCTTCATATCAATCATTATAATAGTACACGTTACATCATTAATAAATTGTTGACACACAGCCGTTCACAACATTGTTATCTGTTGTTTTTTCATTAAGGATAATACATAAGATAAAAGAATAGCTATAACGCAGGGGACGGAGAGAAGAGGAGGGTCTCGCAAGCAGCACAGCAATCTTTTTCTGAAGGAAATAAATACTTTCGTTTCCTTCAGAATACAATTATAGAATACTTAACAAGTCTAACCATCCTGCGGTATCCTGATTGTATCGTTATTTACAAATCATTTTTTAGAGTGCCTGTAGGAATTACCAAAAAAATCTGTAGTGGAAATTTAATTAAGATGAGATGAGACATGTATGCATTATTTTCACATACATGGATAGAGTATGCAGCGATGGATTAATCAGGCAGCATCAGTCTTCATTCGTTCCTGCTACTCTTCTATAGCTATAAAATTCAGCATGTGGGGAGGGCTTAATGGGTTGCCTGATATAAATGCCCCAAACTTTTGTAAATGCTGCACCATAATATAATATCATAGCTGAATAAAATACAAACAACAATACCAGCACAAAAGCGCCGGAGCGGCCAAACACCTGGTCGATATTGCTGTCGATCAGCAAACGTTTTAAGACGAATTTTCCGAATGCGAATAACAGGGCCGTTAACAGCCCACCCGTAAAACTTACTTTCCATTTTGAACGGCCATTCGGTATAAAATGAAACAGAACAGCAAACCATAAAGAGGTAATAAAGATGGAGATCAGGAACGATAAAATTCCATTGAAGAAGATCCCTGTTCCGGGGATCATATCATTGATGTATTTTCCAAACAATACCTGCAGGGCCTCGAGTACCACACCTGCTACAAATAAAAGCCCGGTGAAAAGGATCAGTACCAGTGATTGCAGGCGGCCCATAAGAGACATGCGTAATTTCTGTTCGGGATCAACACGTATCATCCATAACTGGTTAAACGAATTTTTGATCACGCGGAATAAGGTAGTGGCAACGAATACCATGAACAATGATCCTGCTGTAATGGCCCACCAACTGCTCACCAGTCCGCGAAAACCGCGGATGGTAACAACTACCTGCTGCATACTTGCTTCACCTAAAATGGAAGACATGCGTACAAAAAGTTCGCGGCTGATCTCCCGCCTGTTAAAGATCAGGCTGAGCACCTGCACCAATATCATAAGAATAAAAGGCAAGGCAAATGTGGCGAAGAAAGCAGTGGCCCCCGCCAATCGTAACGGGTCGTTGTTAACCAGCAATTTCAGTGACAATCCCAACTGGATGAAGATATTTTTCAGCCTGCCCTTCTGCTTAACCATATTTAAAAATAATGATGTATTGCGAAAAAGGATCAATTAATCGGCAGGCCCTTTGTTCTTACAGGCAGATGGGCCCCTTCCCTGCAAGCTTTCACCCGGAGAAAATTTCCCAATCTCCCAATCGCAAAATTTCAAAATTCCCCTACCTTCCGAAAAAATTACACTATGGCTGATATGAGCTACGAAGACCTGGTAAAGAACCACTCGGCGGATATGATCGAAAAACTGGTAAGATGGGTAGTGAGCCAGGACCCTGTTGAGATCCACCATGATTTTACGGATGACGATCAGTGGGCCATTGTTTCCATGCATATTTATGAAGAGGACCAGGAGATCTCTTTACGCCTGCATCCTGGTGGCCTGTATGATCTTTATTTTGGTTACTATGATGATGAGGACGAATTCTTCGAGATCATTCATGTTCTGACAGAAGAAGAAAAAAAGATATTGCCTGATGGATTGAAGAAAGTAATGTTAAGTGTCTTGGCAAAAGAAGAAGGAATGCGGATCCCGGGGAATTTTCTTTCGAAGAAATAACAAAAACAATTTTTCATTCCCATTATGCGGGTTGATGTGAGAACACATCAACAGCGGGCGGATACGCCTGGCAGCGATTTATCAACCACGGCGTTTAATGTCCCATCGGGACATTCCGTGGGTAGCAACATGCAATTGTGGTATTCAGCGTTCCTACGGAACGCATGGTGGGGGTCCCGGAATATTTTCGTCCGCCGGTTATCGAAAATCACCAATCGTTCCTCCTACGGAACGAATACGCCATCGCTCGCTTTGTGTCTACCCACCAGATGCCCCGATGGGGCATGATGTAGTTAAAGCTTAAAATGATAAATTTTCTTTGGATTTATTTTATCTCAAACCTATTATCCTTCCTGTTCGCATCCATAAACACTCCCCCACTCAACGCAACAGATGACATTGTTTTTTTAGTTGCAAATAAAAGATCTGTTGAAGTTGTGTTGCTCCATACTTCAGGATTAAGATGTTTGCTTTCTGTTGTACCATCAGCATAAGTAGCAATCACGTCTACCGGTGCAGGAAATCCTCCGTTGTTTTGTATAGTAACCGTATATCCTTTCCTGGATTTGTCAGCTTTTTGAATGCCAAAGTCAATATAACCGTTGCTGAAAAACCAACTTGTCCAGAACCAGTTCAGGTTCTTCCCGGATACATCATTGAACGTATAAAAGAAATCCCATGGCGTTGGATGTTTACCGTGCCAGCGGTTCATGAATTCGTGCAGGCATTTGCGGAACATATCATCGCCCAACATATCTTTTACAGCAAGATAGCCAAGCGATGCTTTGCCATATTCATTATTTCCCATCGCCACACCACTTAAAATATTTACGGGTGTGATGATCGGTATGTCTTCTTCCGCCTGCGGATCATTGATCCAGCCGTTCACCCTGAATTGTTTGTACAGCGTCTCTGCTTTTTCGTTTCCTACATCCGCACGGCCGATCAGCAGTTCAAAAGTGGTGGCCCATCCTTCATCCATAAAACCATAACGCGTTTCATTGATGCCCATATAAAAAGGAAACCAGGTATGCGCGATCTCATGTTCCACCACAAATTTTGAGAATGCAGAATCGGAGTTTGTGTTATCATTCACCATCATCGGGTATTCCATATCTGCGTAGCCCTGTACAACAGTTGTTTTTTCAAAAGGATATGGTACGCCAGGCCAGTTATTCGATAACCAGTCAAGCGAATGCCGGGCAAAGGACACCATCTGGTGAAAATCTTTTGCTGTATCATTATACGCAGCCTGCACGCTTGCACGGCGGTTTGTATTCTTATCCACCACAACACTTGATGCATCCCATACAAAATGATCGCTTACCGCAAATGTTACATCGCTGATATTATTGGCGGTCCATTTCCATGAGTTCACTGCATTTTGCGTGGTTATTTTCTTAGCGGCAAGATCAGCGGTGCCGGCGATCGTTACAATATCATCTGATAACATGGATGCGCTCAATTTATCGGCGTAATTCTTTTGCAAAACTTCACCGGGGTTTTGTAAGGTTCCGGTTGACCAAACGATATAATTCTTCGGCGCGTTTACGGTGAGTGTGTAGTCATTGAAATCATTGTAGAATTCCTGTGCATCTGTGAACTGCATCCTGTCCCAGCCATAGTAATCATCATACACCGCTACTCGCGGATAGAAATAGGCAAGAAAATAAGTAGTTGAATCGATCATTCCTTCGCGGTTACTTTCTAATGAGATATCAAAATCCCATTCAAATGAAAGCTGAACAGAATCATGCGGCAGCAAAGGCTGTGCAAGTCGGAAAGCCTGCCAGGTATCATGCCCCGTAGGTGCATCATTCCAGCTCGTTGCTTTTCCATTCACAGAAAAAGAGGAAATATGTACACCTGTTGTGAGATAATCAGCGCTTGCATCATTCTGCCGGAGCGCGCCGGGTTTATGAATATTCAAAATCAATTTGATGATGGGATTGCGAAGTGTATCCGGACTGTTATTAATATAGGTAACCTGCTCCTTGCCTTTCACATTCCGGTTGGGCGGCAGCACAGCCATCGTAATATTATAACGCCCGTAATTCTGCCAGTAATTTTTTCCTGGCTTCCCATCCATTGACCGCGTTTCTTTCCGATAGGCCTCTTTTACATTTCTTGGCATATACAATTCCTGGGCAGAACAGAAGGCAACACTGATAAGCACAATGGCTGATAATAATATTTTTTTCATAGGGTTATTTTAGAATGAGTACACCGTCATTTCGATCCCGCATTGGCGGGATCGAAATGACACATCAATTTTTATACCAATGCCATTTACCAAAGTCCGCAGGCTCAAACAAACGGTCATCCAGTGCAGGATTGGTTTTGAAATCATGGTAAAATTCTTTCTGTATCAGTTTATCATCAAAATAAAAACTCGCTTTGGTTTCTGTCCACCCCACTCCTGCTTTGATATGATCATCGAGAACACCTTCTTCTTTTCTTCCGTTCTCATATTTAAAGAAACGTACCACAACCAGTTTATCTTTATCGATCCATAACTGGTTCAGTTTTTCTCCATCAACATTTGCGCCGATCACGTATACGGGTTTTCCTTTCCAGGTTGTTTCAAAGGACCTGGAAAGATCATATCCGAGTTCTTTCATTTTTGCAGCAGCACCATCATACGAATAGAAATACATTCCCCCCAAAAGGAAAGTAAGATCGTTCGCATCTTTTCGTGTGCGGGTAAGTTTTCCTCTCCTGAAATTGTAGGAAGAATCTCCTTTGTAGATAAC
>JAQBNJ010000400.1 GCA_028288645.1 Sediminibacterium sp. | reverse complement strand
CTGCCTGTAATACTTTGATATTACTGTCGAGGATACTTGGTTTCTTGCCAAATTTTTCCTGTAAGAAATCGATGGTATTATCGAGTGTGCGGTTGTACATCCAATAGATATAACCCAGCACGAACATGTTCTTTGCACGGTCCCTTTCTTTGTTACCGAGTTCAGGAAAATCTTTAAGCGCTTCACGCGTGAGTTTGGTTACATCGATCTTGGTTACATCGTAACTATCGAGGCTTCCATCTTCCAATGGATTAACACCTTCGGGATAATTGGCGAGACGTAAATTCTTCGCATCAAATCCTTCAATATTCACAATGATCTTTCCGCCGGGTTTAATGGCTTTCAGGTTCACTTTTAATGCAGCAGCATTCATCGCTACCAACACATCCGCAATATCGCCGGGGGTAAAAACTTTATTCGAAGAAAAATGCAACTGGAAACCGCTCACACCCGGTAGTGTACCGATCGGGGCACGGATCTCAGCCGGAAAATCGGGGAAAGTTGCCAGGTCAATACCCAGCATCGCCGTATTATTTGTGAATTGCTGATCGGTCAATTGCATACCATCACCACTGTCGCCTGCAAACTTGATAACTACATTCTGTAAGAGCTCTTCTTTTCTGTCCATCTGGAAATTTGATTGAATTTGGGAAGCTAATATAACGAACTATTGATAATTCTGTTTTTTAACCCTTTTTCCGGCGTTAATCGGTGAATAAACTAATTTTTAACGATGGGATTCTGAACAGCATACTATATTTGTTTAAACAATTTGCGGCCATGAAAAGTGAGGGTGGGAAGCGTTTACTGGGTTTGATCTGCCTGATGGCGATGATCAGTTTTACTGCCTGTCTCAGGGCTCACGGAAACGATATTGATACTGCCGGGGATCCCAAAAAACCGGTTGACAAGTTCGAATGGCACCCACTCAGGTACGACAGCACCAAAAAATACATTTACCTCAGTTTCGATGATGGCCCCCAGCACGGTACGGTCACTTGTTTCGATCTATGTAAAAAAGAAGGGGTAAAAGCCAGTTTTTTCATGGTGGGACTGCATACCGCCCAGAAAAGCGATGGTAAACAGATCGTTTCCATGATCAGGGACGGATACCCGGAGTTCTTATTGGCCAACCATAGTTATACCCATGCATTGGGCAAATACCACAGTTTTTACCATCATCCGTTACAGGCGGAAGAGGATTTTTTTCAGGCCCAGGATTTCCTGCATGTACCGTATAAGATCGTTCGCCTGCCCGGTAACCGATCCTGGGTAAGGAATGGGGAAGTAAAAGCGACAGATCTCGTACATCCAGTTGCCCATTTACTCGATAGTGCAGGTTATAACGTCATTGGATGGGATGCAGAATGGCATTTCCGCACGAAAAGCGCAAGGCCGGTGCAATCGGCTACGCGAATGGCGGCAGAGATCGACAATGCTTTAGCCTGCGGCGATACGCATGTTCCCAATCACCTCGTTTTGCTGAGCCACGACAGGATGTTCCAGCACCCATCAGATGCAGATTCCTTGGCCAAACTGATACATATCCTCAAACAAAACCATAACTATGTGTTTGAAACAGTGGATCATTACCCGGGGTTGAAGAAGCCGCATAGCGGTTTGTAGTTTGGGGTTTGTTGTTTGTGGTTGGGGCAGGAATGCTCATTATTTGCTGCGCCGCTAATTTTAGAGTTTCCTTATGGAAACGCGGTTCCAAACCGTTGTTAGTTTTCGTATATTTGGAGTTAATAAATTTTATAGATTATGGCAATTTTTAAATCGGGCAATCCTACGCTTACACAGAAAATGTTTGATAAGAGCATGCATATTGAAGCAAATATGCAGGGAACGATGAGTGTAAGGGGCGCTATCAACAAATTTGGTTTTTTAATGCTGATGGTTGTTGCCGGCGCGGCTTATAGCTGGCATTTGTTTGAGCAGGGGCAACCGGGTACGATGTACACTTTAATGATCACGGGAGCTATAGGCTGATTGATCTCTGCCATTGCGATCACTTTCAAACCCAACTGGGCCGGTTACCTGTCGCCATTGTATGGTTTGCTGCAGGGGCTCTTTATCGGCGGGATCTCGGCGATCGTGAATGCGCAGTTCGCGACAAAATATCCGGGGCTGATCATGCAGGCTGTCGGCCTGACCTTTGGCGTAGCTATCGCAATGTTCCTGCTGTATAATTTCCGCGTGATCAAAGCGACTGAAAAATTCAAATCAGTTATCATAGCTGCCACCTTCGGCATATTTATCTTTTACATGTTAACCTGGGTGCTGCGTTTGTTTGGCGTTACCGTGCCTTTTATGTACGACAGCAGCATGTTAAGCATTGGTATCAGTCTTTTTATTGTAGCCATTGCTGCACTGAACCTCATCCTTGATTTCGATATGATAGAACAGGGAGCTGAAAGAGGTGCGCCTAAATTCATGGAATGGTATGGTGCATTTGGTTTACTGGTAACGCTGGTTTGGTTGTATATGGAGATACTGCGTTTGCTAAGTAAAATTGGAAGTAATAAATAATCATTTTTGAAAGATACACGAGCCATTCTGTTAAAAGCAGGAT
>JAQBNJ010000353.1 GCA_028288645.1 Sediminibacterium sp. | reverse complement strand
CAACTTGTGCCGTTGCATACTGTCTTTCAATACGGTCATTTCTTTTATCACCCGTTTAGTACGCCCTACAGATATAGCTTCAATCAACCACTTTTTGCCTTTGGGATTTAATAATTTTTTCAATTCTACCACCTCGCCTGTAAATGTGTCAAAAACAAACATATAAGTTTGGTCCTGATCATATTTTCCACCAGTAAATGAAATAGAGAGACATAGGTATTGATCTGTACTGCTGAAAATTTCATACGAAAAATTTATAAATACCCAACGACCATCACTCTCGCCTTCTAATTCCCATATATCTTCAAAAATGCTTTTCTGATACCCCGGAGGACCCATATCCAATATGTCTTCCTGTAATTTTTTGTTTATTTTATTTTCAGCGGTTTTATTGCCTGGGATAATGATTTGCGGGAACACATATTTCATTTTTGAAAAAGGAGAAATCTCACTGATCTCTTTAATAATAGCTTTTTGAGCGAAAATCGTTTGCGCAGAAAAAACAAAAATGAAAATGATTACGAGATGTCTCATCTGTTCTCATAATAAGGGATCTCATCATGCGCGATCGACTCTTTCTGTTTCCAGTAAGCAAGTGTCACCACGCGTCCACCAGGTGTTTTCAACAGGCGTCCGAATATGGCGTTGGTAGCGTTGAAAGCGACATCTGTTACACCCACGGTAAATGTTTCCAGCGACGCAAGTGCTGTAGCCGGTGTTTCTGTAGAGGGTTCTGTAGCTGTAGTTACAGGCGCGGGTGCCGCGGCTTTGGGTGGCGGACTGGCTACCACCACAACCGTATAATTATTGAAGGATAATAATTTTTCTAAAAAGGCAACGCGTTCCCGCAGCACATTCTTTTCCACGATGGCGCATTTAACGCCGTCCAGTTCTTCAAATTCATGATTTTTATTGATCGCCATATACAGTAATATTAAAAGCCCGAACTGAGTGAAAAAATATAATCATATACACAGCTTGCCAATCCTGTTACGATAATCCCAATCACACAAATATATAAAGCCAGTTTTGACCAGGCAGGGATGGATAGTTTTTCTATGGGTTCTTCATTGTCATCCATGAACATCGCTTTTACTACACGGAGATAATAATAGAAAGAGACCACCATGTTCAGCGAGGCAATTCCTATCAGCCAGTAATTTCCTTTGGCTGCACCTGCCATCAGCAAAAAGAATTTACCAAAGAAACCAGCAGTTGGTGGAACACCTGCCAATGAGAACAAGGCAATGGTCAATATCCAGGTTAGTAAAGGATTGGTTGTGTAGAAGGCTTTGTAGTCTGTAATATTTTCTTTCCCGGTTACCGCGCTCACCAATGAGATCACGCCGAATGCAGCAAGATTAGAGAATACATAGATCAAAATAAAATAAATAACAGAAGCCATTCCTGCCTGCGAGCTTCCTGAAATACCCACCATAATAAAACCTACCTGTGCAATAGAGGAAAAAGCAAGGAAACGTTTGAAATTATTTTGCCGCAACGCAAACAGGTTGCCAATGATGATCGTTAGCAGTGATAAAATAAACAACATATTATACCATGCACCAGCTATTGGTTTGAACACAGTATACAAAACGGAAACAAACACAAATAATACGGCCGCTTTGGAAACAACAGACAAATACGATGTTACCGCTACCGGCGCACCTTCGTACACATCTGCGGTCCATAAGTGAAAGGGAACCGCTGATATTTTAAAAGCGAAAGCAGACAATAAAAGGATAAAAGCAAATACATATAAAGGTGAAGAAGATACATGCGCTGCCATTTCTGAAAAAACAATGGTGCCGCTTACGCCATACACCAGTGAAATACCAAACAATAATAAGGCTGATGAAAATGCCGACGAGATGATCATTTTCATCGCGGCTTCTGAGGATTGTCTCCTGGAAAGATCAAAATTAACAGCCGCCGCCAATGGTATGGTTGATAATTCGAGCCCGAGATAGAACATTAATAAGTTACCACTCGAGATCATAAAGAACATTCCCAGCAATGTAGAAAGTAGCAGCAGGTAAAACTCAATTACATGTTTATGTGTTTTAAGCCAGCTATACGATTGCAGGGATATCAACCAGATAGCGAGATTGAGAATATTTTTTTCCAGTACAATCAGTGGATTGGTTTTGAACATCTCACTGAAAAGCATGCCTTCTGTATTGCAGCAGAACCCATACGCGAAATTCAGGAACAATAATATGTTTACCCAGCCAAGAATACTTTCATTGCTCCTGTCTTTTCCAAGCTTCACAAAAAGCAACAGAAAGATGATGGCCGTGACAACCAGTTCCTGTCTTAACAATATAAAAAAATCAGTTACCATAAGTCAGTTTCATTTTGGCAATACCGCATTCCCCACCTGCCGCATAATGTTCTCTGTTGATGAGCCGATCAGTTGATTGATGAGAAAAGGTGCGATACCGATCGCCACAATACCAATAACAAGTATCGCTGCTGCTAATTTTTCGTTCCATCTTGCATCGGTTAACCCGGCATATTCATTTCCTATTGGCCCCATTACGGTTTTACCGGCTGCACGTAATATATACACCGCTGTTACAACGATCGATGCACATGCGAGTATAGTTGCAAGCCTGTACCATTTATCCGGGTTTTGCCAGGAGCCCATGAATACGGTCATCTCCGCAACAAACCCGCTGAAACCGGGAAGTCCCAATGAACACAAACCCGATATCACGAATATGGTTGAGATAAAAGGCATCACTTTTAATAGGCCGCCTAGTTGTGCCACCATTCTTGTATGCGTACGGCTATAGATCATGCCGATGGCAGCGAAGAAAAGTGCCGTCATCAAACCATGCGATACCATTTGCAGAACAGCGCCGTTGATGGAAGTCTGCGTTAACATACCAATACCCAATATCACAAATCCACAATGGCTAACGGATGAATAGGCGTTAATGTATTTCAGATCGGTCTGCATCATCGTAGCGAACGCACCGTAGATAATAGCGATGGTTGCGAGTAAGATAATAATCCATGCATATTCATGCGCAGCTTCAGGCATGAGGAAAGTGGCTACACGCAAACAACCGTATCCACCAAGCTTCATGGAAATGCCTGCCAGGAACATAGACGCTGCAGTTGGCGCTGATGCATGTCCATCAGGTACCCATGTGTGAAACGGAAACAAAGCAGCGAAAATGCCAAAGCCAATAAATGCAAAAGGGAAAAAGAATTTCTGAACTTCAATAGGAATATGCATTTGTGAGATCGTCAGAATATCGAAAGAATGTGTTTGGTAGTAGATCCCCATCAATCCAACAAACACCAGGGCAGAACCTGCCATTAACATCAGCGCCAGTTTCATAGCGCTGTATTCTTTTTTACCGCTGCCCCAGATACCGATCAATAAGAATTTAGGGATCACCGCTATTTCAAGAAAGAAAAATAAAGTAAACAGATCGAGTGAAATAAAGAAACCATAGGCACCCATGCTCAGTAATACAAGCAGAAAGAAAAATTCTTTACTGAGTTTTTCCATCGTCCATGAAACTAAAATACCGGCAACTACAACAGAAGCCGTTAATAAGATCATAGCAATAGAAATGCCATCAACTCCAATATGATAGTTAATACCTAAGGGTTTGAACCAGGTATAATTGGATTGGAATACCATAGTAGAATTGTTACCAATGGCTCTTTCATGCCAATATAAAAGCATCAACCAGAAAGAGGCGCCTAATTGTATTACAGACCCCAGTAAGGCAACAACACGAACCTGTTTTAGTCCCTTGCAGAACAGGATCACAAGCGCGGTGACCAGTGGCAACAGAATAAGTAATGACAGGTTCATGCGATAATTATTTCCATAAGTAAATAAACAGTACAGCCAATGCAGCTATACCGCCGAAAAAATACAAGGCATAAGCCTGCACTTTACCGGATTGAAAACCCTTGATCAGTTCCGAAATTTTTGCGGTGATGGTTGCCAGTGAATTCATCAACCTATCAACAATATTTTTATCGATCCATGCAATCGGCTGGCCGATCAAAGGGAAAATTATTTTCTTCGTGATGAACAGGTACAATTCATCCATATAAAATTTCCTGCTGGCTGCTCTATACAATCCTCCAAACGCCGCAGCCGTCCTGGCAGGTTTATCATTTTCGTTTTTATAAAAAGCGGCAGCGATCAAAATGGCAATGACGGTTAACGTGACGGGTGCAATGGAGAACATGAGATCAGTATGCGTTTCCAATGCATTGCCATCTGCCGTTATAAAATTCGAAAATGGAACAAAGCCAACACCAACGGCGCAGATCGCTAAAATGATCAATGGCAATTTCATAGATACCGTGCCCTCACCGTGAGCATCATGCACATGTGATTCCTTACTCCAGAAAATAGAGAAATATAAACGGAACATATAAAATGCAGTGAGCGCCGCGGTAAACAACGCAACACCATAAATTATTTTGTTTGAATGAAATGCTGCAGTGAGAATTTCTTCCTTGCTAAAGAAACCCGCAAAGGGAGGAATACCTGCAATAGCAAGACATCCAATTAAGAAAGCGATATGTGTAACCGGCATCTGTTTCCGCAATCCACCCATGTCTTTCATTTCATTGCTATGTACCATATGAATTACTGCACCGGCGCCAAGGAATAACAATGACTTGAAAAACGCGTGCGTAAATAAATGGAACATAGAAGCCATATAGCCCAACCCATTCTCACCCACCTGTTTCGAAACACCCAGGGCAAACATCATATAACCGATCTGCGACATGGTGGAGTAAGCCAG
>JAQBNJ010000329.1 GCA_028288645.1 Sediminibacterium sp. | reverse complement strand
AAACAAATAAACACATTTATATGAGCTTAGAAGAAAAAGTAATGGCACAAATGAAAGATGCCATGAAAGCAAAAGATGAGGCATTGTTACGTGGATTACGCGCCATCAAAGCCGAGATCATTAAAGCAAAAACTGACCCGGGTGCGAATGGCCAGGTAACAGAAGACGGCGAGATGAAGATCTTACAGAAACTCGTGAAATCACGCAAAGATTCATTAGTGATCTACGAACAGCAAAACCGTGCCGACCTTGCTGCCAAAGAATCTGAAGAGATCGCTGTCATAGAAAAATTCCTCCCGCAACAAATGAGCGAAGCGGAAGTGATTGATGCAGTAAGTAAGATCATTACAGACCTTGGTGCATCCGGCCCGCAGGATATGGGTAAAGTAATGGGCGTTGCTTCAAAACAGCTTGCAGGTAAAGCAGATGGGAAGGCGATTGCGGCGGCGGTGAAAAATGGGCTGAGTAAATAGCTGTGAGCTTTGAGCCGTGAGCTACGAGCCTGGCACTGCTAATTAATAAACTGAAAAATATTTTTTCAAACTTGCAGTCTATAGCTCACAGCTCATAGCCCGCAGCTCAAAGCTTCCTCCATGGTTATCGACATCATTCTCATCATCCTCATCATCATCGCTGTTATGAAAGGGCTCCGCAACGGGTTCGTGGTGGCTGTGTTTTCTTTTGTTGCGATCATAATTGGATTGGCGGCGGCGATGAAATTATCGACCCTTGTAGCAGGCTGGCTGAAAGACAGTACCAGCATTTCTTCTGCATGGTTACCGTTTCTTTCTTTTGCTTTGGTAATGATCGGTGTGGTAGTATTGATCAGGCTTGGCGCAAAACTCATCGAATCAGCGATGCGGATGGTGATGCTGGGATGGCTCAATAAACTAAGCGGGGTAGTTCTGTATGCGGCACTATACATCATGGTCTATAGCGTGGTGCTTTTTTACGCCGATAAACTGCATTGGATAAAACCGGAGACATTTCATGATTCGCGCAGCTATGCATTTGTGCAGCCATGGGGCCCGAAAGCCATCGGGATCTTTGCTTCTCTTATTCCATGGTTCAAAGGAATGTTTGAAGAGCTTTCTAATTTCTTTGGTGATCTTCCGGCGAAGGTTAAATGATCATTACCATCTTCTCAAATGCATATACGCCGGTAGCGCTTGTCTTTAGCCCGCACATACACATTCTCACACCATGGCCGCTTATTCATCGGCATTTTGCTTTAAAATCAGTATTTTAGCAGTCGTTATTCCAATCTTTGCATGATCCCGGCATTCATTTAAATTGTATTTGAATGAATTTCGTTTTATTTGTACTAATCGCAATAATGCTTGCATAAGAATTTGACCCAATGAGTTACGAGATCAAACAACACGATAAGTTTAAGTTTATTGAAGAAGGGGAAGGCGAGACTTTGCTGTTATTACATGGTTTATTCGGCGCATTAAGCAATTTCAAGGACCTGGTTGAATACTTCCGGGGCAGTTACAAAGTAGTAGTGCCTTTGTTGCCGCTATTTGAACTCGATATCTTTCATACATCTGTGGGAGGCCTTGAAAAACATGTACAGAAATTCATTGAAGCAAGAGGCTACAGCGATATTCATTTATTGGGTAATTCATTAGGCGGGCATGTGGCACTGGTGCATATTTTAAAACATCCTGAAAAGATCAAATCACTCATTCTTACAGGAAGCAGCGGTTTGTTTGAGAATGGCATGGGCGACAGTTATCCCAAACGCGGCGATTACGAATACATCAAAAAGAAAACACAGGTAACTTTTTATGATCCCAATACGGCAACCAAAGAATTGGTGGATGAAGTATTCGAGATCACCAATAACCGTATAAAAGTGATCAAGATCATTGCTTTGGCAAAAAGCGCTATCCGCAATAATCTTGGTGAAGAACTGAACCAGATAAAACAGCCAACCTGCCTGATCTGGGGAAACAACGATACCATTACACCTCCTTTTGTGGGACGCGAATTCAACCGCCTTATCCCGAATAGCGAACTGCACTTTGTAGACAAATGCGGCCACGCCCCGATGATGGAAGTACCTGATGAATTTAACAAGGTTTTAGAAGGGTTTTTAAACAGGCTGAAATCGTAACGCCAACCCTGGCACGGTTTTCAGCGTATATGAAGGAAAGAACACATGCTCGCATCACAATTGATAAATTCCGGTTTTCCAGCAGTCAATTTGTTTGACCGGGTTTCTCTTGCGCTTCAATTAATGGATGAATACGATGTACTGCATCTGCCCGTTCTGAGCGAAGAAAAATATTCAGGCATCATCAGTAAAGAGGACCTGCTGGATGCAGAAGAAAGCAGTTTGCTGGCATCGGTGCAATCTTCCCTGATGCATATTTCTGTTAAAGGCGAAGAATATTTTTTATCGGCATTAAAACTGCTGGCAGAAAATGAATTGTCCTTGTTACCTGTTGTGAACGAACAGTCCGAACTCGCCGGCGTAATTTCCTCGAAAGATCTTTTAAAACGGGTTTCATTGTTTATCGGTAATGAAGACCGCGGGGGTATCATCGTCCTTGAAATCGAGAAACGCAATTTCTCCTTTGGAGAGATCAGCCGTTTGGTGGAAACGAATGATGCGTATATCACACAACTCAATACCTATACAGAAGCCGATACGGGCCTTGTGGTTGTTACCTTGAAAGTGAATAAAATAGAAATATCAGATATCGTTGCCACATTCCAGCGGTATGAATATGTTGTGCGGTTTTATTTTGGTGAAGAATCGTACGCGAATGAGTTGAAGGAGAATTATAATCATTTGATCTCCTACCTTAATATGTGACGAATCTTGAATATTGAACAAGGAATTTTGAGTGTTGAAGTGGGTTGCCGTTGTTGGTCGCCTGACCAAC
>JAQBNJ010000036.1 GCA_028288645.1 Sediminibacterium sp. | reverse complement strand
TTGACAATTCACAAAAGATGAGTAAAGAACTAATCGTACAAGTGTGCGACGCAACAAAAGCTCAATAGCAGATCAACTGCTTGCCAATAAAAAAGTAAAACTTAAAAGATCAGCTCATGTCAACTCAAAAACCGTATAGTTTTTTTCAAAGTGTTGAAAAAAGCTTTGATAAAGCCTCAAAATTTACCACCTGGGAAAAAGGCCTGTTAGAACAGATCAAAGCATGTAACAGCATTTACAGCATGCGTTTCCCGGTGAAGATGGATGATGGACGCATTGAAGTGATTGAGGCATACCGTGTGCAGCATTCGCAGCACAAATCGCCCTGTAAAGGTGGTATCCGCTTCAGCGATGAAGTGAACCAGGATGAAGTGATGGCGCTGGCTTCACTCATGACCTACAAATGCGCTATTGTGAATGTTCCGTTTGGCGGAGGTAAAGGAGGAATCAAGATCAACCCGAGAAAACACAGTGTATACGAACTCGAAAAGATCACACGCCGTTATACAAGCGAGCTGGTAAAGAAAAATTTTATCGGCCCCGGTATCGATGTACCTGCGCCTGATTATGGAACCGGTGAAAGAGAGATGGCATGGATCGTTGATACCTACACTTCTTTAAAACCGGGAGAGATAGATGCAGCAGGTTGTGTAACCGGCAAACCTATTACACAAGGCGGCGTACGCGGAAGAAAAGAAGCTACCGGCTTAGGCGTGTTCTTCGGTATCCGTGAAGTGTGCCACATGGAAGATGTAATGAAAAAATTAGGATTGAGCATTGGTGTGGAAGGAAAAAAAGTAGTGGTACAGGGATTAGGTAATGTAGGTTACCACAGTGCAAAATTTTTCCGTGAGCATGGTTCCATTGTAGTAGCCATTGCAGAATATGAAGGCGCTATTTTTAAAGAAGATGGATTGAACGAAGAAGAAGTGTTTCAACATAGAAAAGCAACCGGATCTATTTTGAATTTTCCGGGTGCTACCAATCTCGCAAAGAGCAATGATGCATTGGAACTTGAATGCGATATTTTAATACCTGCTGCATTGGAGAACGTGATCAATGGCGAAAATGCTGCCAGGGTAAAAGCAAAGATCATTGGTGAAGCGGCGAATGGCCCGTTAACACCGGAAGCTGATGAAATATTTATTGCAAAAGGTGTATTGGTTGTGCCTGATATGTATCTGAATGCCGGCGGTGTAACCGTTTCTTATTTTGAGTGGTTAAAAAACCTCAGCCATGTACGTTATGGCCGTATGGAAAAACGATTTACTGAAAACCTGAATACACATATCCTCGACCAGATAGAAGGATTAACAGGTAAAAATGTTTCTGATTCGGAACGTAAATTCATCAAACATGGCCCCGAAGAAGTTGACCTGGTACATAGTGGGCTCGAAGAGACCATGATCACTGCAACACGCGAGATCATGGAGATCTGGAAAAGCAATCCTGAAATTCCTGATATGCGTACGGCAGCTTATGTGTGTGCGATTAATAAAGTTGGGACATCTTATAGTGAGTTAGGGATCTTCCCATAAGAGTTAATAATTAGCAGTTAATAGTTAATAATTACTTTCTAAGAGAAGCCGCTTACATTAGTAGGTGGCTTTTTCGTTGCTGAGCGGAACGTATGCAATACCTGAGATTTGCTGTCCCATAGGGACAAAATATTGATAGATCAGAAAAAAAGCCGCTCTTCTGCAGAATAACTTTTCTTAAATTCTTTGGGCGTACATCCTTTTTTCTTTTTAAAGATGCGGTTGAAGTTGGAGATATTATTAAACCCTGTTTCGTACGCGATCTCAGAAACAGATTTGGTGGTAGCGATTAGCAGCCTTGATGCATGGCCCAAACGGATCTCTGTGAGGCTGTCAATAAACGTCATGCCTGTGCGTGCCCTGAAAAAACGACTGAATGCAGATTCTGCCATATTGGTCAGGCTGGCTACTTCGCAAAGGGAGATCGGTTTATGAAAATGCTCGTTCAGATATTCCATTACTTTTTCAATGCGGCGGCTGTTATAGGCAAGTTCAACCCTGTTGAAAGTGGAGTTAGACAAGACGCGGGTATGCGTGGAAGTTGACAGCTCATTTAAAATCGACATCAATTCAGATAAGGATTCAAACCCATCTTTCCTGTTCAGACGCAGGATCCGATAGGCGATCAGGGATGCAGTCTCATACGAAAACAGTACCCCTCTCATCGAGTTTTCCAACATCGTACGGATAAAACTAAGCTGGTTGCGGCGCAGGAACTTCTCATCAAACAGGTCTCTGTGAAACTGGATGGTTACTTCGGTGATCTCTTTACTGGTGCACTTATGCGTGAACCAGGTATGCTGGAGGTTAGGGCCCAGCAATACGAGTTCATATTCGCCAATCTCCTCCACATGGTCGCCAACCAGGCGCTTGGCGCCTTGCGCATTCTTTATAAAATTCAATTCAAATTCTTCGTGATAATGTATGGGTAGGTCAAATTCTGACCTTGTATGGGAGAATATGGTAAAACAATCCGCCGAAGCGAGTGGTGTAATCTCTCTTAGAACCTGGATCTTGGTATACATACTTTCTATATGGCTTTAACCTAATGGTCTTGTCTCGAAAGCGTCGTTATTACCGATGAACATTTGCCCTGGTTTTTCGGATATTATCTCTATTCACCGATTCACAGGGATGGTTCACCCACATGTCGAAAATAACAAAAATATATATTCATCGAACATTCCTTTTTTCTGCATCCCCGCGGGCGTGATAGGGTTAAAAAATTACCACATGCTCCACACGACCCTAATTGACGAAAAAATGGCGGGCAATAATACAAATCCGGGTAGTGGCGTCCATTCAAAAAAAATCGCATAATATTCTGAATGATAGATAATTATGGTTTTTAAAATACGCAAACTATGCGTGAATGATCAGCACAAAAAGAAGGAATCAGTGTCACAAATACGCATCGCAAATGTGTATTTTATACATGGTAAAATGTCAAAATAATACAACAAAATGTTAAAAAATGATTGCATTAGCTTATCAAACTTTTCTAATTTTAAGTCATATAAGTTATTATATAACTATAAACTTCAAACTGCCATGCCTACGAAACTAAAACTGCTTGCCGGGTACCCCCTGCTTGCATGTGTTTTTTGCCTTTTCTCCCTAACCTTATCAGCCCAAACAAGAGTCGTCAGCGGTAAAGTGACCAACAAGTCAAGTGGTCAACCTATTGCCGGCGCTACTGTACAGGTTAAAGGAGCCACCACAACTGCAATTACCAATACGGAGGGCCTTTTCGCCATCTCTGCGGGTAATAATAGTGTGTTGGTTGTTACTGTTGTTGGTTTCCAGACAACAGAAATACCTGTTGGGTCAAGCACTACGCCGCTTGATGTAGCCATCGTTGAGACGACCAGCACGCTCAATGAGATCGTTATCACCGGTTATTCTTCCCAGAGGAAGAAGGATATTATCGGCGCTGTATCGGTTGTGAGCACAAAAGACCTCCAGACCACTCCATCTTCCAACATCGGTGTGCAGCTTCAGGGTCGCGCAGCGGGTGTTGTTGTGAGCTCTGCAGGTGAGCCGGGTGCCGGCGCTGTTGTCCGTATCAGGGGCTATGCTTCCGCGGGTAACAACGATCCGCTGTATATTATTGATGGTGTACCTACAGACGACCCGTCAAAGATCAACCCGAACGATGTAGAAACGATGCAGGTGTTAAAAGACGCTTCTTCCGCTTCTATATATGGTGCAAGGGCCTCTAATGGTGTGATCATCGTTACTACCAAACAGGGCAAACCAGGAAGATTAAACTTTAACTATGATTCTTATGTCGGCACCCAGGTTGTTACTGATAAGATGATGCCTGCCATGCTCAATACAACGCAGTACATGGATTACCTGCAGAAAACAACCGGTTCTACCTATACCCACCCGGTATTCGGAGCCAACGGTTCTTTTAAAATTCCTGATTACTAT
>JAQBNJ010000306.1 GCA_028288645.1 Sediminibacterium sp. | reverse complement strand
CGTTCAGTGATAAGGTTGTGTAACTGAAATTCATGTCTTCAATTTCTTTGAGACCGAGTTTCCATCGCGCAGGAATTTTATCGTATCCTAAAAGCGTACCCAAAATTCCGCCTGCAGATGACGGATTACAATCGGCATCCTGTCCCGACCTGGTAGCTATCTCAAGTGTTTTGGCATAATCACCGTTGCCATAAAGAAGCCCCAGGACCACATACGCTGCATTGATCTTTGCATCAATATTAAAAGGAACAAAAACGCCCTGCGGGCAAACCATATCGGATGACCATTTCTTTTCGAGTTCAAACCAGGTCTGTTTCCAATCGTTGGGATATTTTTCGTGCCATTTGATCACATCATTGATACATTGATAAAAATCGCTTTGAGCGGGTATTGTTTTAAGTGCTGCTTTCACTACTGTTTTAATATCAGTATTAGTGAACGCCAGCGTGTACATCGCCGCCATATAAACACCGCCGTACCATCCATCACCATAATTCATGATATGCCCGATCTTATCGTTGATGGCCGAAGCAGAATTGGGCATGCCGGGATTCATCAGCCCGCAATAATCAGCTTCGATCTGGTAATCAATGGCGTCTGCGTGCAAATTATTTTTTGGCAAACCCGATGCAGGCGCTTTGATCCCATTGAGTATATTATACCGTGCCGCCTGGTTGGCAAACCACAGATCATAACCTGCATTGGCAAATGCATTGGCGAACGAATCAATAGGCGCATCTACACCCAACCTGTTAATGATATCAACGAACGTCAGGTCCATATAAATGTCATCATACAATCCGGGGATCTCTGTCATTGTTTTTTTCAGGTATCCGTCATACCAGGTCAATGGCTGGTAATCCTGTATCATAGTGCCATTAAATTTAAATTCATACGGCCCGCCGAAAGTGACACCGATTGTTTGCCCGGCCCAGCCACCGCGTATCTTATCCTGAAGAACAGATTTACTGATACGCATTGTTTTACTTCCCGGGGCGACACTTGTACCTGCTATATTATTTTGCGACCAGCTGTTTGTTGCAGTAAATACGCAAACGGACAAAATAATACGTGTGATGAATTTCATGTGCATGTTTTTTTTAAGTATTAATATCCCGTGTTTTGTTTCAGGTTCTTGTTTACATTCAGTATAGATGTTGGTATCGGGTATATTTCCTGGAAAGCACTACCGGCTGGCTTTTCAAACCATGCTGTGTTCCATTTGCCAAAACGGATAAGGTCCTGCCTGCGATGAAACTCCCATGCAAATTCACGTCCCATTTCAGCAAGTAATTCATCCATGGTAAGCGTTGCAACTGTATAATCTTTACTGTTATTTCCGTAGGCACTTGCTCTTACCTGGTTAACAAGTGTTACTGCTTCCGGTGTGGCAACACCGCCATTTTTGCGCATCAGTGCTTCAGCTTTGGTCATGATTGCGTCTGCATACCTGAAAACAACCCAATCATTGCTCATGGTTTCATTATCCTTAAGCCCAACTTCGTATTCATATTTTTTAAACCGCACACCATCGTCAAGTAATGCGGGGCTTGCAGTGCTATACAATGCATTGATCCTTGGTCGATAATTGAGCTGACGGCTTGGGGATAACATCAGCGGTGCGCCTGAGCTGCTGAACTGCGGCCCTGACATCCATGTATTGATGCGGGAATCCGTTGATTCATACGATTTATAAAAGTCTTCCATAGCCGCGTAACCATCCCATGTAAAAGCGATGAGACCGAAGGTCTGCTGACTTAATGTATGCAGTGTCCAGCAATGGAGTATCAGGATGCTCTGGCCACCTGCGGTCGGCGGGGTTTGCGTCTTGTCGTAAGGAACTACAAATATATTTTCCTTTGAAGAAGCATTGTTAACCGAGAAATTTGAGAAATAGTTCGATGACAGGCTGTACCCTGGTGTTTTTACTACTGCATCCGCTGCGTTGATGGCTTCATCCCATTTAGCTGTACCGGTCCATTTTTCCGCGTTCAGGTACAATTTGGCCAGCATCATATTCGCCATGGCTTTTGTTGAAGTACGACCATAGTTAGCTGTTGTAGGTGAGGCATCCATTAACGATAAATTGTCGGTTATTTCCTTAACCAGGAAATCCCATACCTGTTTGCGTGTACTTTGTTGTGGCAGCGTTACATCTTTAAAATCTGTAGAGATGGGAATATTTCCAAACCAATCCATTGCACGGTAATAAAAGAAAGCGCGCGCCATTTTTACTTCCGCAACTACATTATTCTTTGTTGGGAATGTTACAGTTGACTCCTGAAGCTGGTACAGTATCTGGTTACACATAGCGATCCCATCATAACAAAAACTGTAACCGCCAGACATAACAGAAAGATTAGGGTTAAACTGGTGACGGTGAAGTGCGATCCAAAGCCCGTTATCATACCACAGGTTTGTTTCGCGGAAAGGGATAATACATTCATCCGTTCCCACAAGGTCAAGGCTTCCGGCGCCAAAGCGATCCGTGATCTTGCGCATCTGTGCATAAATACGACCGACATTGGTCATTACTTCTGCTTCGTTACGGAAGAAACCATCTGCAGGAATGGAAGAAAACACTTCCTCATCGAGTTTTGTGCAGGAAGCGGCTACAACAACTATGATTAAAGTAAAATAAACAAGCGTCCGTTTCATAAAATAAGTTTTTGGGTAATTTTTAAAAAGTAACATTTACGCCAACCGTATATGTCCTGGTTCTTGGATAATAGTTATATGCATCGATCCCTGGCGCCAGGCCCGAGAGCGTAACTTCAGGATCTACACCTTTATATTTAGTGAACGTGAGTAACTGTTGCCCTGTGGCATAAATGCGCAATTGCTTCACGATACTTTTTCTGGCGGTCATCGTATAACCAATCGACAGGTTATCCAGTTTCACATAAGAACCATCTTCCACGAACCTGTTTGAATACTCTGCCTTTCCCTTATACCCTGGGAAATCAAGCGCGCTTAACAGGATATTTTTTCCACCGAGATATCCGAAATTTTCATAGTACAGGCGATGGATATCTAATACATCGTTTCCAAACGATCCCCGGAGATTGAAGGAAAGATCGAATGCTTTGTATACAAAATTATTGCTGAAAGAAAGCTGGAACTTAGGATAAGCGTTTCCAACCACTACCCTGTCCGACTCATTGATGACGCCATTTTTATCCTGGTCCTTATACATCGGGTTGCCGCTGGCATCTATTCCTAAAAATACGAGTGATACAAAATTACCAAGCGCGCCTCCTTCAAGTATCTGGTGTGTCCAGGTTTGTACATCGGCGCCGATATTGCCTGTTTTAAGATCTGATAACTTAAATCCTGCATCATTATTAGAGAAAGAAACCAGTTTATTCCTGTTGCGACTATAGATCAGGGTAGTGTTCCAGGTTAGGTTGTGTGTCCGTACAGGAATTGCATTTATGGTAACTTCTACACCGCTGTTACGGATGGTACCTACGTTCGCATACAATTGATTATACAGGTTTGGTGGAACAGGAACCGCATAGGTCCACAAAAGATCTTTGGTATTTCTAACGTAATAATCAACGCTTCCGCTGACCCTTCCGTTAAGTATGCCGAAATCTACACCGATATTCATTTCTTCTTTCTTTTCCCAACGTAAGTCAGGATTTGGATTGCTCGCCGGTGGATAGGTGTTGATCCATACGCCATTGTATAATATCTTGCCACCGGTTGCCAGTAATTGCAGCGAGCGGTAGTTACCGATATCCTGGTTACCTGTTACACCAAAACCACCACGGAGTTTAAGATCGGATAACCACTTCACATCCGACATAAAACTCTCTTGTTTAATTCTCCAACCAACACTTACCGCGGGGAAGTCACCCCATTTATTGTTTACACCAAAACGTGAAGAACCTTCATGGCGTAAAGAAGCTGTAAGTACATAGCGGTCGTTGAAATTATATATCACCCGTCCGAAAAAAGCGATCAGTTTATTACTTTCCCTGTAGCTGGAAAGTGTCCCGGATCCCAGTCTGAGGCTTGCGCCTGCGCCAAGGTTATTAGTACCATAAAGATCCACATCAAAATTACTGTTACCAGCCGAAAAGGTTTCGTTGGTACCATCCTGGTAAGAATAACCAACAACAGCCTGCAGGTCATGCTTGCCGAAACGTTTGCGATAATCACTGCTCAGTTCCAGCAACTTGTTGGTGGTGGCCCCTGTTGAAATAGAAGCCACGCCATTGTTTCCTATCCCGATCGGGTAATACCTTGATTGGTAGCGCTGGTTCTTGAATCCATCGCTCATTATTGAACTAAACGCGGAAACATTTAGACCGCGAAGAATACTATACACCGCTTTCACACTGCCGGTAAATGTCTTTTGTTTGCCGCCATTGGTTTCTTCGTTGATCATCGCTACCGGGTTGTAATACTGGAACGGTCCTGTGTTCCTGTAATAACCACCTGCTAAAGTATTGGTGGGATCGTATACCGGCTCCGTAGGATTCCGTCGGAAAGCCTGCTGCAATACTTCCTGGTCCGTAAACTCGCGGGTTGTTTCAGTATAAAGTATATTATAATTAAGGGTCAGTTTATTATTCAATGACTTTTGCGTGGCGGAGATCTTAGCCTGCATACGATTGTTCAGGTTATCCATTACAAGACCCTGTGATGTCCGGTAATTTACAGAAGCGCGATAGGAAAACTGTTCCGATCCGCCCGTCATCGCCACATCAATATATTTATCAACGGGTGTACGCGTTACTTCGTTAAACCAATCTGTATTTGCTTTGAAATCAAACTCAGCTATCCTTCCCGGGTAAACAGTGTTAATGGCGGTGCGGAACTCGTCTGCATTCAGGTTCCGTAATTTTTTAGCAACCGTCT
>JAQBNJ010000285.1 GCA_028288645.1 Sediminibacterium sp. | reverse complement strand
AACCGTTGCGCCTCCCACTGAACAGGTTACCGGCAAGCAGCCCGTTTCGGAAGATGACATTGACCAGATCAGTAGAGTGGTGGAAATTAAACAGGCAAAACTGAAAGAAATAGAAAGCGTTAATCCCGTATTATATAAAAAATTTGTAAGTGCATTGGATCAATTGAACTATGCATACAAAGAATTGGAAAAAGAACTTAACGGTAATCCAAACAAAGAACAATTGATGGAAGCCATGATCCAGAATCTCAGCCTGCAGCAGGAGTTACTGAATCAGCAACTGTCTATTTATCAAAAAATCAAACAAAAAAAAAATGAAAAGATCAGTAAAAATATTTAGCCTTATCCTTCTATTGGCTGGCTCAGTCTCTGCTGCAACTTTACCCGCTGACGACTACGCGAGTGAAAAAACGAAATCATACACCAAGACCTATGCATTAGGCAGCAGCGATAAGGTACTGCTCGACAATACTTTCGGCGAGATGAAGATCACCACCTGGAATAAGAATGAAATAAAAGTGGATGTGAACATCACCGTAAAAGCCAATTCAGATGACCGTGCGCAGAAGATCATGGACATGATTACTATTGAAGATGGGAAAAGCGGATCCGAAGTCTTCTTTAAAACACATATGAAAGGCGATCATAACAACAGAATTGACAGCGATGACGATGATGGAAACAGGAACCACAATAAAAATCACAATAACAACGACAACTCGAGTACTAAGATCAATTACACGGTTTATCTTCCCGCAAATGCCACACTAAATGCTACCAACCAATTTGGCCCTTTGGATATCGGTGATTACGACGGCGTGGTTACATTGGATTGCAGATTTGGAACACTAACAACCGGTAAACTGTCACAACCCAAAAAAATAACCATACAGTTTGGTAAGGCTACTATTGAAAGCATGAACAACGGAAAATTATCTGTTCAGTTTTCAAGGGCGCAGGTGAATAACCTGAGTGGCGATATTGATGCAAGTTTTAACCAGTCAGGCGGTGTCAAGATCAATGTTGGCAACAATATTAAAAAGCTTGACATCCACAATGATTTCGGCACAGTGTACCTGGATGCAGATAAAAATTTATCAGCCAATTTCAATATCAAAACAAGTTTTGGAAGATTCTCGAATGAAACAGACTTCCCTGTTAACAAGAACCGTGATGATGAGAACAGGTGGGTTACTACCAGCAGCTCTTATAGCGGCAAAGCAGGTAGCGGCAGCACACCTATCAACATCCATAACAGTTTTGGTACGATCAAATTAGTGCATGATGTACAGTTTGATGTGAACGAGAAATCGAAGGACAGGAGGGATCGTGAAAGAGATAATGACAAGGATAAGGACAAGAGCGATAAGAATGATAAAAGTGATAAGAAAAGAACAAGAGTATAACCCGGGAGCTTACTGATACCGGTCATTCCGCGCAGCGCGGGACGACTGCTGCCACATCAATCAAACATTGCTTATCATGAAAAGAATATTACATCTCGTTCTTTCAATTAGCCTTTGCACAGTTTTTTGTAACGCAAATGCACAATCAACAGGCAAAGGGATCAGCTTCTTTTCCGGTACTTTTAAAGAAGCAGTTCAACAGGCAAAAAAAGAGAGTAAAAAGATCTTTTTTGATGCGTATGCTGAATGGTGCGGGCCCTGTAAGTTTATGGATTCGGCTATCTACACGGATCCTGAAATAGGCGCATTTTTTAACCAGCATTTTATCAGTATACGCGTTGATATGGAAAAAGGTGAAGGGCCTGAGTTGGCAAAGAAATTGTCTTCTATTAATGGGTATCCATCATTGTTGTTTATTAAACCGGGCGGGTTTGCTTATAAAACAGTTTTGGGGAGTTTGAGTAAGGAAATTTTGTTGGGGGAAGCTAAGTTGGCGGCTGTTGAATGATTATTAGGCCGGAGGCCTGTTGATACTTGTCACTCGGCGGAGCCGAGCGACTACTAATGCAGGAAGCCTGTAAATAAAATTACAGGCTTCCTGCATTGGTTTATTTATCTGCGAGGGATAATAATTGATCAACAAATTCTCGGCAGGCTTAGTCGCTCGGCTCCGCCGAGTGACAAGTATAAAAAGGCCTCCGGCCTAATTTTCCTCTTCTTCCTCAGGTCCTCCTCTCCTTCCGGTTCCTGCACCCGTTCCACCTTTCACACCGCTCTGTTCTACTTCCCTATCCATCTCTTCCATATTCACGGTGCGTTCGGTTTTATCGCCCATCAGGTATTCAGTAAAATAATCCGCCATTCGCCAGAAGAAATATTCGGTCATATCAGCATAACCATGGCGCTGGCCGGGTAGAATAACAAGATCAAAACGTTTGTTGGCCTTGATCAATGCATTGGCTACACGTGTGGTGTTGCCGGGATGCACGTTGTTATCGATATCACCGGTTGATAACATCAAATGACCCTTCAGGTTCTTAACAAGGTCCTGGTTCTTTTCGATGTTGTATAGGAACGATGTATCGCCTTTATCACTGATGGTTTCTTTTACGCCGTGGTGTTGTTCACTCCACCAACGGTTGTAAATGGAGTTATCATGGTTACCGGAAGAGGATACGGCTACTTTAAAGAATTCAGGATATACCAACATCGCAGCGGTACTCATAAATCCACCACCTGAGTGGCCATGAATACCTACGCGGTTGATATCGATGTAAGGATAGCGGTCGGCGAGTTGCTCGGCGCAGGCTTTTTTATCGGCCAGGCCATAATCACGCAGGTTACCATAACCAAAATTGTGGTACCATTTGCTACGCGAGGGATGTCCGCCCCTGTTACCCATCGTGATCACCACAAAACCTAATTGCGCGAGGCGTTCTGTTCTGTCCATGCCGCGGCCAAAAGCCTTGTTCACCGCTTCTGTTTGCGGGCCAGGATATACGTACTCGATGACAGGATATTTTTTGGTTGAATCAAAATCAAAAGGTTTATACATCACACCATAAAGATCAGTGATGCCATCATCCGCTTTTACTTTAAACATTTGCGGGAATTTATAACCTGTAGCCATCAAAGAACTCATGTCTGTTGTTTCCAGGTCCATGATCTTTCTTCCGTCAGCAGCATATAAGGTTGACCTGGGAGCGGTGTTCACTCTTGAGTAGTTGTCGATGAAAAAACTTTTTCCATCGTTCATATTCATGGCGTGTTCAAACTCGCCCGGGTTCAATAGTTTTAAGCCGGTACCATCGAAGTTTACTTTATAAGCATGCAGGTAATAAGGATCTTCATTGGGTTCCCTGCCATTGGCTGAGAAATATACAATGCGTTTTGCATCATCAGTGCCCAGGATATTTTCTACGTGATAGGTTCCTGATGTGATCTGGTTCTTGAATTTACCATTCTCGTCATACAGGTAAAGATGCGCGTATCCATCACGTTCGCTCCACTGGATAAATTCTTTTCCTTCATTCACCAGTCCCAATCTTCTTGTTTCGATATACGTATTGAAACGCTCTTCCAACAAAGGTTTCACGGTGCCTGTATTTACATCAACCACACATACATCTATCTTTTTCAGATCGCGGCCCGTGCGGGTAAAATAGAATTTATCATTGGTACCGAGCCATTTTACCGCGCGGAAATCATCGTCACGTGTGTTGATTTTTCCCGGATCTGCCCATAAGGAAATACCCTGGTCCTTAAACAAGGAAAGGGTCATTTCTTTATTGGTCTTTGAATCCATATCAAAAAGATATACATGATCAACCGGCGCTTCTTTTTCGCCCGGCATCCAGTATTTATAGGTTTCCAAAGTAGGACGTGGATCGCTGAGTGCATTGATCACCCAGAGATCCTTCACTTTGCGGTTATCGGTGCGCTCCATCGTAAAATGCTTTGAGTCGGCGGACCATAATGCAAATACCGCTTTGCGTTTGTTCTTGTTCTTTTCTTTGTCTACGTTGTTCTCGCCATTTCCATCGGGGCCATAGCTGTAATTTTCGATGCCATCTCTTGTCAAAGCCTGGTCAACGATAGAAGAATCATCCTCATTTTTCAAAGCCTTTTCGTAATTGGCTTTATCCATCCAGTAAACATTGTAATTAC
>JAQBNJ010000283.1 GCA_028288645.1 Sediminibacterium sp. | reverse complement strand
TATCCAGCAACATGTTCTTTTTATCCTGCGCTAAATAAACTTCCGCGTCATTGTTCATTACTAAGATAAATTCTTTTTTATCTACTTTTTTGATGTGGTTCAGGTTCACGATATAGCTCCTGTGTGTTCTGAAAAACGGGCCGCTGCTTTCGAGGTATTCGAAGTCGATCAGTTTTTTGGTGATCGTTAGTACACCGTGCGATGTTGTGTAAAAACGCGTATAGCTTCCATCGGCCTGCAGGTAAATAATATCGTCCATCTTTACCACGAAAATGGTTTCGGCGGTTTGCAATACGATCTTCTTATCATACTGGTTGGAAAAATTTTCTTTCAGCACTTTATATTGCATGTTCTCATTTACCGGCTCCTCAACGCTTATCTTTTTCAACGCGCGGGTCATATGTTCGAGGCGGACAGGTTTTAATATATAGTCCACGGCAGATGTTTCAAATGCGCGCAACGAGTGTTCGCTATAAGCTGTAACAAAGATGATCTTGAAATTCAGGCTTTGTTCATCAAAGAAATCAAGCAGTTCAAACCCGCTGTATCCGGGCATGGCGATATCGAGGAAAATAAGATCGGGTTTGTGTTTATTGATGCTTTTTACTGCTTCAGGTACATTCTTACAATCGGCCATTATTTCTACCTGGTTGAAATTCTCTTCCAGCAGCCCGCGCAATGCCCTTCTCGCATTGGGTTCATCATCTACTATGATCGCACGGATCTTTTGCATAAGCTTTCGAAGATAGCCTGAGTTATGAAACAGTAAAAGATATTTTTGCTGCGGACACTGCTTCTGTTACGGTACTGTTCTTTTTTTTCATAAAGCATGCCGATCACTACTGTAATCGGGGATAAATAGTTCGATCCGTGTTCCAAGTGACTCCTGTCTTTCATCTATTTTGTCAATGATCCGGCAGGTGATCTTTTGTTTGTATAAACGGTTAAAAAGGCTCATTCTCTCGTTCAGGGCAACTGTTGCAAAACTGAACGGCTTGTTATGGCTGCGCTGGTTGATCTCCATAGAATGTAATCGGCCGATACCATTATCGTCTATGATCACCCTTAACCCATCCGCGTGTTTCTCAAAAAGGATCTCTACTTTTTTATTACCCTGCTTATGCATTAATCCATGTTTTACCGAGTTCTCTGCAAATGGCTGAAGCATGAGCGATGGAATATAAATGGAGGAAAGATCATCAATATTGGCAATATCAATTTTGTAGCTGAACCCTTCATCAAAGCGGGCTTTTTCAAGTTCGAGGTATAAACGGATATTTTCGATCTCATCTTTCAGTGGTAATACTTGTTTATCGCTGGCATGTAATGTTTTCCGCATGAGGTCACTGAAATTACCAAGCAACTCGCCTGCTTCTGTTTTACGGTTTCCATATACCAGGCCCTGAACGGTATTCAATACATTATATAAAAAGTGCGGATTCATTTGCGCGCGCAAGGCTACCAGTTGGCTTTTCAGTAATTGTTCTTTGATTTTTTGACGGCGCAATAAACTCTTTTTCCATTGGCGCAGGAATAATAATAATAACAGCGTAAGAAATACAAATGCAAGAATAAGAAATCCTGCTTTTTGCCAATAAAGCCTTGGCACCGTAAAAGAAAAACTACGTATCGCACTTTTATAATTCAGTCCCGCTAGTGCTTTTATCTCGAAAGTGTAACTACCCGGCGCAAGCTGATTAAAATAAAGCTGGTTGCTGAAATTGTTTGCTGTTCGCCACACTGTATCCAACCCTTTCAAGCGGTATTGGTATACCATAGCCGTGGCTGATAAATAATGCAGCGCTTCAAAATAAAAAGCGATATCCCTGTTTTCTCCCTGCAGGCTGTTGCCGGCGAACACTTCCTTACCGTTGCTGGTTGCTTTGAGTAAGGGAAATTTGATCTCGAAATGAGAACCTTGTGGAAGATTGTAGCGTACCAGTATACCCGATGGTGTTGCAAACAGTATTTTCCTGTTGGCAATGATAAAATCATTTACGATCGTATTGCTTAATCCGTACTCTTCGAGGTAATTGGTAATGATCCCAGTTTTCAGATCAATGCGGTCGAGACCTGCTTCAGTCAGCACCCATATATAATCATCCTGCCGCAATACTTTCCGGACATACATGCTGCTGAGCCCGCTTTTATCGATGTACTTTTTTTTGATCTTTCCCTTCTCAAAGATCATTACGCCGTTGGTGGTCGTTCCTACCACGAGGCTACCATCAAGTTGTTGCTGAAGGGATTGGGCTATCACGGGCTTCCCGTTCTCATCTTTAAGTGTCTTAATGGTTCCATCGTAATGGTATTCATACAAGTCATCTTCATATCCGATCCAGAACCGGTCTTTATCCATAGAACTTAAAAAACAGATCCCCCTTTTCCCTCTCAGCAGTAAAATTCCTTTTTTGCCCATCAGCATAACGTTGTGTTTGATAAAAACGTTCAACGAATCCTGCTGCCTGTTTTTATACAATGGGCAATTGATCAGCGGGGCACGTTCATCCGATGCAAAATGATCATTCAGTACGATACCCTTGTTAAACGTGACCACTACCAGGTTGCCGAATTTATCCCTGCCTACACTTTTGCTGAAGTCGATAAACTCAACCGGTTCTTTCCGATCGGGTTTAAAAACACCGCGGTTAGAAAAAATATTCTTACTGATCGAATCATAAGCAAGAAACTCCGTTTCCCGCTCCCAGTCCATCTGGTATTTTAATACATGACCTGTTACCAGGTTAAGCTTTGCCATGGAACCCTGGCTATTGCCTGTTACTATCTCACCGTTGGGCAGCGCGAGCAGGCGTGTTAAATTATTCTGCAATTGACCATCATATAGCTTCAGCAGGATATTGTATAAGGATGAGCAGACAAACACACCGTTATCCAGTGTACTGAACCAATAATTTCCCTGGTAGTCTTTTACAACATCCGTTACCCTTTGATCGGGAAGGAAACACTGGGTTTCGCCGGTCTCTTTGTTCCACTTGTATGCGCCGGACTGTGTGCAGAGCCAGTATTCATTATTGTTGATACAGGCTCCCTGAAAAATATAGATCTCTTTTGAAAGATTCGGTGGAGGCAGCATTTTTACCTGGCCATTTGTGATCTCAAAAGCTTTGTTACGATCGCGTGCAAAACCTATACAAAGTACACTTCCTTCGTGCTCGATGAATTTGCAATAAGCGTAAGATTGCCCGACTTTCTTCCACGTGTTCTTTTCGCTGTCTGAAAAAAGGTAGCCGCCTGGTGTTAATGCATAAAATTTATCGCCGTTCCGTACCGAAGATGTGATCTGTTCGGCCAGATAAGGCAGTGTTACGTCGTACAACAGTTTACGTGTTGTCTTATCAAACTTATAGATATTACTGAACGTATTTAACCATACATAACTCGGGCCCACCACCATATTAAGGAAGGTAGGCAGTTCACGAAGGATGTTGTCGTCTACTTCAAATCTTCTAAGCGTATCCTTATGCAGATAAAAAGACTGGTTGTGAAAGTTCATGCACCAGATAACGCCCTTGTCATCTTCCTGCAGGTAACTCACTCCTTTTGATGATGTGTTGTTAAAAGGCACCGGCTGGAAAGTTCTGCCATTGAACCTGTATAACCCTTTATCCGTACCAAGCCATATATAACCTTTACTGTCGGTAAGCATATCGTAAACAACCTGCGTGGGGAGTTGCTCGGGAAAACCGATCTTCTTTACATATGGATATTGTCCGTAAGCAGCAGATAAAAACAAGACACCAATCGTTACAATAATAATTCGCATGCAGGTTATTTTGCGGTAATCCTCTATTTTATCAATGTATTGGATTTTAAAGTTAATGGCTGTTATTAAATATATAACGAATATCTCTATGATAACTCCTGGTCGCATGTTCTCCCCGCCCGCTAAGCGCAGGTGAGCGGGGTGAAGTTGGTTGTGATTTATGATAACTGGGCCCATCTGTTCAAAACCCTTACTCAAATATGAAAGGCGGAGATATTGCAGAGGTTCTTGATAAACAAACAAGCCCGCTTCATGAAATAAAAGAGGGTTTCGGTAGAAAACTATAAAATGCGGTTCTTTTATACCCCAAATTACATGCATTACTTTATCAGTAATAATTGGGGGTAAGAGAGCTGCATCAACTGCAGCTTTCTTCATTTATATACTATCCCGCCGCATATTTCCTATTCCATTGTACTTTGCAGTCATCATTTTATTTTAATTCAGGAGATGGATACTGTAAAGCTCACTCAATTCTCACATGGCGCCGGTTGTGGATGCAAGATCGCGCCTGCTGTTCTTGATAAAATATTGCAAAGCAATTCGCAGGTAACTGATCATAAACAATTGCTGGTAGGCAATAGCAGTAAAGACGATGCGGCCGTGTATGATCTTGGAAATGGAACGGCGCTGATCAGTACCACAGATTTTTTTACCCCGATCGTAGACGATGCATTTGCATTCGGAAAAATTGCGAGCGCCAATGCCATCAGTGATGTATATGCCATGGGCGGGAAACCCATTCTCGCTATCGCGATATTAGGCTGGCCGGTTGAGAAATTGTCTGCCGAACTTGCACAACAGGTTCTGGAAGGCGCCCGCCAGGTTTGCGCCGAAGCAGGAATACCCCTGGCAGGCGGCCATAGCATTGATACGCCGGAACCCATTTTCGGTTTAGCGGTGAATGGCCTAGTTGATATAGTAAACCTGAAACAGAATAACACTGCAAAACAAGGCGACCTGTTATTTCTAACCAAGCCAATTGGTGTTGGTATTTTATCAACTGCTCAAAAAAGAGAAGTATTAAAAGACGAACATCTTGCATTGATGCTTACGCAGCTAAGCTCATTGAACAAAGCAGGTGAAGCATTGGGAAAGATAGCCGGCGTTCACGCCATGACGGATGTTACAGGCTTCGGCCTGCTCGGGCATTTGATAGAAATGGCAGAAGGAAGCGGGCTTAGTGCCGAATTGATCTATAACAGCATTCCCATACTTGCTGCAGCTAAAGAATACTTGCCACAGCGCATTATTCCCGATGCTACTTATCGTAACTGGAACGGGTATAGCAGTAAAGTTGGTTTTGCGCCGGGTGTTAATGTGATGGAAGCATTCACCATTCTGCCCGATCCGCAGACAAATGGAGGATTATTAATTGCAGTTGATCCAGGTTCTGTTAGTGAAGTGCAGGAAGTATTGAAGAATTTTGGATTGATTGATTTTATTGAACCTATCGGCACAATGATCTCTCAATCCGAAAAGACAATTACCGTTAAATGAGCCCTCTGTGTAACTCCGTGCGCTCAGTGTCTCTGTGGTGAAAAAAAGGAAATTGAGAATTGCAAACTTTTTTGTCGAAGCGAAGACTTTACCACAGAGACACAGAAATCACAGAGTTTCACAGGGGATGGCTTTATAATAATCCATCTATTTTTTTCGCGAGCTTGTGGTCTTTATCTGTAATGATATCACCCGCATCATGCGTATTCAATGAGATCTCTACGGTGTTCCATACATTCGTCCACACGGGATGATGGTTCATTTTTTCTGCTTCCAGCGCAACCCTTGTCATAAAAGCAAATGCTTCAGAAAAATCTTTGAAGGTGAATTTTTGGTAGAGGGTGTTGTTTTTTTCGGTCCACATGGCTTTATTATTTTGGATTTAGAAATTGGGAAATTTAGAAATTGATCCGCTGTTCGAACTCCCCCTTTAGGGGGGTGGACGTTAGAAGACCATATTGCCTTTGTTCTTTATCTGCTCATTGGTTAGTTCTGCCACTAATTGTACTCCGTTCAGGCTTTTTACGGCCTGTTTTATCCAGTCGCATTTATCCTCATCTACCAGGTCGCCCTTCATGAGCCATAAAAAATCCATGTGTTTGAATTCTGGTAAGAGGTATTCTCCATCAAACTGGTTATGGTAAAGGTAATGCGTTAAAAAACTATTGGGTTCGCTGGATTGGTAAACAGAAAAATAATAACTGCGGTCTTTTTTCCTGAGATGAATTTCAATATCTGAATTGAGCCTGAAATCATAACCCAACTGGTTATTCAACTGCAGGCAGAACTGGTAGTTCTTTACCGGCGCCGTAATGCCCAATAAACGCGTCTCTTCAAAGAAGTCGTCGTTCAGTTCGTCTACATTGAGGCGTAGTTTCATTTAGGTGGCCGGTTAGAATACGATATCAAATACCTTCTCTTCGTTTCCTCTTTTGATCCGCAACTGTGCTTTATCGCCTTTGTTGAATTTGCTGAGCACATCGCTGTAACTTTTTACGTCTACAAATTTATACTCTCCCAACTGCAATAGAACATCGCCTGTTTGCAGACCGGCTTTTTCTGCCAGTTTACCGGGACTAACGCCATCTATCCGCATCCCCGTTCCGCTAAATCCATAATCAGGCATCACACCCAGCGTTACCCTGAAAGCCCTGCTGCCACCGGGTTGCGGGTCGTTGGTTTTGGTGAACGCAAATTTTCCTTTGTTATCTGCCAGTTCAATAATATGGTACACCCATTTTACAATATCCTTCTCTCCATTGTAATTGATCTTGTTCCAGTCATCGGTTGCTTTGTGGTAATCGCTGTGACTGCCGGTAAATAAGAACATCACAGGGATATCTTTTCTGTAAAAAGTTGCATGATCACTCGGGCCGCTGCCGGTGCTGTCGAATTTTAAGGCGAGGTTATTTTTTTCTGCGGTCAACACTTCACCCCAAACAGGCGATGTTCCAAACCCGCCGATGTTCAGTTTGTGAGAAGTATCGTATCGCCCCACCATATCCATATTGATCATATAGTTGGGTGTGATAACAGTTGTGGGATGTTCGGTCCAGTATTTACTGCCAAACAAACCCAGTTCTTCTCCTGAAAAATTAATGATGAGGTAATTATTATGCGCCGGCGCATTTTTCTTCAACATACGGGCGAGTTCTATCAACGCTGCGGTGCCGCTTGCATTATCATCTGCGCCATTGTGAATGAGATGACCGGTATCCAACGCATTTTTATCTTCTCCAAATCCTAAATGATCATAATGCGCGCCAAGTATTACGGTGTTCGCAGCATGGTTGTTGATGAAAGCCAC
>JAQBNJ010000272.1 GCA_028288645.1 Sediminibacterium sp. | reverse complement strand
ATGGCTTTTAAAAAAACAACTATGAAAGTGGCGTTGAAATATATAATTGTATCTGTAGGTTTTATCTGCGCGGCTTATTCTGTACAGGCGGATAAAATTGGAGCAGGCATTGCAGCGGCAGGCGCATTTATTGCCTATGCGCTCATAGAAATACAGGATCTCAAAATAATTAACGAAGAAGAAGATATGGTTAATTGAAGTTAGTAAGCTCAATTATTAACTTTTAACTATTAACTATTCATTACTATTAAACCATGGACTTACAAACTATAAAGAATCGCTTCGGCATCATCGGCAATTCGCCGGCGTTGAACCATGCGTTGAACACAGCTGTACAGGTGGCGGGAACGGACCTTACGGTATTGATAGTGGGTGAAAGCGGTGTGGGTAAAGAAGTTTTCTCACAGATCATTCATGCGCTTTCATCGCGCAAGCACAATCCTTTTATTGCTGTTAACTGCGGCGCTATACCTGAAGGCACGATCGATTCAGAATTGTTCGGCCATGAGAAAGGCGCGTTTACCGGAGCTGTCGACAGCCGCAAAGGATATTTTGAGACCGTTAGCGGCGGAACGATTTTCATGGATGAGATCGGTGAAATGCCATTGGGAACACAAGCACGTTTACTGCGTGTATTGGAAACCGGTGAGTTCATCCGCGTGGGTTCATCTAAAGTGCAGAAGACAGATGTACGGGTGATCGCTGCCACCAATCGTGAATTGCTCGAGTTTACACAGAAGGGCCGTTTCCGCGAGGACCTATATTATCGTTTAAGCACGGTTCCGATCCGCGTTCCATCACTGCGCGACAGGAAAGAAGATATTTTACTACTCTTCCGCAAATTTGTTGTCGATTTTTCAGAGCGGTATAAGACCATGCCTGTTCAACTGGATGATGAAGCCAAAAACCTGTTAATTAACCATAACTGGCAGGGTAATGTAAGGGAGTTAAAGAATATTGCAGAACAGATCTCCGTGTTGAGTACCAATAGTCAGGTAAGCGGTAGTGATATGCGGCGTTTTCTGCCGGTAAATTCAGGTAGCCGTTTGCCGATGGTTACAGGACAGCATGGTGCAACAGGTGAATTTGCCAATGAACGCGAGATACTGTACAAGCTCTTTTTTGATATGAAGAAGGATGTTACGGAACTGAAAAAAATGTTCCTAGAGATCCTGCAGAATCCTTCATTGGCGGGCACTGCGGCCAATTTCACCCGCGACTCACTGATGAATGATTTTCATACCAATGGCGATACGCAGGCGATTATGTCCCCTTCTGCTCCACAACCGGCGAACGGACAACCTTCTTTTTTACCTACAGGTTCACAACCGGTATTATTACATGAGAACGATATTCACCAGCATGAAGAAGTGGAAGAATCGCTGAACATCATGGATAAAGAAAAAGAACTGATCGTAAAAGCGCTGAAGAAACACAAGGGTAAAAGAAGGGATGCGTCGCTTGATCTCGGTATCAGTGAAAGAACACTGTACAGGAAGTTGAAGGAATACGACATTGACGAATGATAGTTAATAATTAAGAGTTAATAATTGAAATATGCGATCACGCCGTTTTAGAACATCACTGCAATATGTTGTCATGATAAGTGCATGCTGTATGTTCCTGTTACCGGGCTGTGGTATTTATAAATTTAAAGATGCGGTGATCCCCAATGATGTGAAAACCATCAAGATCAATTTTATTGATAATAAAGCGAGATACATTAACCCGCAGGCAGCACCGAAATTTTACGATAAGATCCAGCAGAAAATTATCGGGAGCACCAAGATCCAGCGAAGCAACAATGATGATGCCGATTACGTGATCAATGGAACCATTACCACTTACGATGGTACACAAACCGTAGGCGTTAGTTCCCAGCAGGCAAGCACCAACCGTTTAACGGTTACACTGCATATTGTGTGGCGGAAAAACAATAAACAGGAAACAGAAGAATTTGATGTAAGCAGGAGTTTCGATTATTCAGCCAACCTTGCTTTTCAAACCGCAGAAGCGCAGTTACTGGATGAAGTAGTTCGTACACTCACCGACGATATTTTTAACCGTATGTTCTCAAACTGGTAATCAAGTCATACTTTTATTTACATGAATCCCACGCAGGAAAAAGCATTGCTTCATCTTACCGGTAAACCTGGGCTGTCCCTGTCGCAAAAACAGGCCCTGCAGCAGGTTGCAGATGAATCCCCTTATTTTGCTCCTGCCCGCTTCTTTTTAACTGCCGGTGCAAAACAACACGGATCCTCTCCTGCCTGGATATCACAGGCACAAAAGACCAATCTTTATTTTACCAATCCCTGGTGGCTGCAGTACCAGTTGGATGATATCACAACAGAAGAACTAACCGAAGAAGAAATAGCCGTAACAGAAGTTACCCGCAATACGGAAGACAGCGCTGAGTCTACGGTTGACGCTGTAAAAGAGGCTATGCGCAGGGTTGATCCCTCACAGGAAACCACGGGCGGAATAGAAGACGAACCCATGCCGGATGAATACATAGAAGAGAACGAAGCAATGACCGAAGCAACAGATAACAAAATAGCGGGAATCCTGTCCGGACAGCTCGCCGATTTCAGGAAACCACTTGATAAAGACGCAGAATTGGATATTGATGCAGACAAAAAACGCCTGCATACCATTGATTATTTCGCTTCACAGGGCATTAAGATCGACCTGACGGCCATTCCGCAGGATAAACTGACCACACATCTCCTGAAGTTCACAGACTGGCTGAAACAGGTAAAAACCGCCAATGTGAACCCGGCAGAGTTACATGCTAACCTGGAAATGGAAAAAGCGGTGGCCGAAACAGCCAAAAACTCCAACGAAACAAGGGAAGTTGTTACGGAAAGTATGGCTGATGTATTGGAAAAACAGGGGCAGATCGACAAAGCCATTCAGCTCTATATCAAATTAAGTTTCTTAAATCCTGAAAAATCCAGTTATTTTGCTGCCAAAATTGAACAACTAAAAGGAATATAATATGATCATTTTGTTTTTGATTCTGATTGTGATTGCTGCTGTAGCGTTAGGTTTTATTGTATTGGTACAAAACCCAAAAGGTGGCGGACTGTCCGGCAATGTTGGCGGGTTCAGTAACCAGTTAATGGGTGTAAAACAAACAACAGACGTTCTGGAAAAAGGTACCTGGTTATTTGCCAGCATCATCGCATTATTGGCATTGTTCTCTACCCTGTTCCTGAAAGGTGGTTCAACAACTGACAGCAATAATTTATTACCGAAGATCAACACCAACACAACCGCACCGGCTCCTGCCCCTGCAGCCGCTCCTGCCGGAACTGTTGTTGCAAAACCAGGTGATACATCTGCAAAGAAAAAATA
>JAQBNJ010000248.1 GCA_028288645.1 Sediminibacterium sp. | reverse complement strand
ATGGGAACGGTCTGCTTAAGACAATGCGACCCACTTATCCGCCGATGCACAGGAGGCTATTTGTGTAAGTTCATGCGGTTTATGATGTAACTTAATCCCCGAAAAAAAGGTAAATGGAACAGCAAATGATCAGCCTTGTAGAATGCCCCCGTGATGCCATGCAGGGTTGGCCTCATTTTATCGCGACTGAAAAAAAAATAAACTATCAGAATAGCCTTTTGAAAGTGGGTTTTGATACATTGGATTTCGGAAGTTTTGTTTCTCCCAAAGCCATACCGCAAATGGCCGATACAAAAGAACTGATCTCAAAACTGGATCTGACAGATACACCCACAAAACTGCTGGCCATCGTAGCCAATACGCGCGGTGCAGAAGAGGCAGCGGTGTATGACGAGATCAGCTATCTCGGTTTTCCTTTTTCTTTATCCCCCACATTCCAAATTCGGAACACGAACAGCGGCATGGAAGAAAGTTTGCAAAGAGTGGAGTCGATCTTAGAGTTGTGTATCAAGAACAATAAAGAACATGTCGTGTATTTAAGTATGAGATTCTGTAATCAATACGGCGATGTATATGATGATGAGACACTTTTGTATTGGGCCGACGAGATGGTAAAACGGGGTATCAACATCCTCTCATTGGCAGATACTGTTGGGTTGGCAACACCCGCCCAGGTGAGTTTTGCTTTACAAACTTTACTCCCGCAATACCCGGATGTTTCGATCGGGGTACACCTTCATTCATCGCCACAGGACTGGCAGGCGAAAGTAGATGCTGCAGCGAATGCCGGCTGTAAAAGATTTGATGGTGCATTGAAAGGCATTGGCGGTTGCCCAATGGCCCAGGATGAGCTGGTAGGTAATATGGACACGGAATTGATGATACCTTATTTTGAAGAGAAAGCGCTTTTAAAAAATATCGATCACGAGGCATTGAACAATAGCCTGCTCATAGCGGCTGAAATATTCAGGTAGTATGCAGATGCGGATAACAAAAAATACCGGTAAGCCACATATCATCAAATACATCCGTGATAACGGAACTGAAACATGGATGTACAGTGATGATTTTTTCGTACGCCATGATCTTAGCCACTATGCCATTGAATCTGTTATGGAATATCGTACCGCTTTCAATGGTATGCTGAATGAGGGAATGGATATCAAAGATTTTGAAGACAGGGAAAAGCGGACAGGGATCACGGTTACGGATGAAGCATGCCATGCCGAGAATATGTCCAACCTGTTTTTAACAGAGATCATGCAGGGAGAATTTGAAGATTTTAATGCTGTGCAGAAAGAATCTTTTATAGCTATGAACACCCAATGCCGGCCAGTCACTTTGAGCGAAGAAAAAATAGCAGCCATCCGGAATTACCTCACACGATTATTTGATCAATGGAATGAAATGCCGGTTGGCGAAACCATGGAGCTTATATTTAACGTATGAAATTTCATTTTGAATTTGATATTAAGAAATTATCACGTCCTGTTCAGCACCAGCATTCGTTATTGCTGATCGGTTCCTGTTTTACAGAGAATATGGGAGAAAAGCTGCGCAAACATAAGTTCAACCTATCCGGGAATCCCAATGGCATTTTATTTAACCCGGTTAGTGTAGCTGAAGCGCTCGGATCTTATATCGAAAATAAGAAGATCAGTACCGGTGATATTTTCCAGCACAATGAAACATGGCACAGCTGGAAACACCATAGCCGTTTTTCAGGTATTACGGCACAAGACTGTGTGCAGAAAATAAATGATTCAACTACCGGAGCGCATACCTACCTGAAAACAGCAGATCATCTTTTAATAACCCTGGGTTCTGCATGGCTCTATACTTTAACCGAAGATGCTGCAAACGCTATAACAGGCAGTGTTGCTGCCAATAACCACAAAGCGCCCGCCGGCTGGTTTCAAAAAAGATTAATGAGCGCTGAAGAAGTAGTAAATGTGCTGGATGAAACACTAAAAAAATTATTCGCATTCAATCCCGGACTACAGGTCATTTTTACAATCAGCCCCGTAAGGCATTTGCGTGAAGGGGTGATCGAAAATAACCGTAGCAAAGCTGTGTTGATACAGGCTGTTCATCAATTGGTGGAACAGTATGAAGCGTTATATTATTTTCCCGCGTATGAACTGGTGATAGATGACCTGCGTGATTATCGCTTCTACGCCGAAGATCTTGTACATCCCAACTACCAGGCAACACAATATGTATGGGAGAAGTTCATCAATGCCTGTATGAGTGAAGAGACAAGAAATTTAATGAAAGAAATTGCGGAGATAAATCTTGCTTTTCAGCATAAGCCGTTTAATTCTTTAACCGGGCAACATCAACATTTCATGGAATCGTATCTGAACAAGACAAAAAATTTGCAGGAGCAACATCCTTATTTAGATCTGAAAAATGAATTGGCCTATTTCCAAAAAATAAAATAGATCTCATAGGTGGCAGCTCTTGCCATCCTTTGTCTTGGTCGTTCATACAAAACTATTATAGATGACAACTTCAATTTAGGGTATTTATACCTGATTTTTATCTGTCACAGTCTTCTTATTTTCACAGGTAAATGCCAGCTTTTTGAGTTTAAAAGAAAGTAGTAAGATCTTGAGACGAGGTTTTCAACCTTAGTAGAAAAACAACCCATCTTAGAGATCAACCTTATTACCTTATTCTCGCCAACATGAAAATAGAATACAACAATTTATATACCCATTTTATATTTACCACTTTAAATCGTGCGCCACTTATTCCCGAAGGAAGTCGTGAACGTATTGAAAAGTATATCACCGGAATCGTGAATAACAACAATTCCAGATTGTATGCGATTTATGCAAACCCTGAACATGTTCACTTTCTTATATCGCGATCTCCAAAATTATCGGAAGCCAGACTGGCTTCAATAGTTTCAGAAAGCTCACAACAATTCAATAATCAAAATAAATTATGTACTGAACCATTTGCGTGGCAGGAATCTGCGGCTGCCTTTTCGGTATCAAAATCGGATATTGATAGAGTTTGCAGATATATACTCGATCAACCCAATCATCATCGCAAGACAAATTTCGCGGATGAATATGCAGCATTTATCAAATTTTACCAGAAGGGATTGTTTCCGCCTGGAACCGATGCTTCAGAATAAGGTAATAAGGTTGGTTGCGAAAGGTTTTTTTTCTACTAAGGTTTAAGGCTTATGTTACAGTCTATCTTAACCTTTCGCAGAAACCTTTTATTGAAAGTAACTTTATTGGAATCATTAATAAGATATAAAGGTTGGTTGATAGCGTAATTTTTCTATTAGAGTCATACTATTGTTAAGCTTCAAACCTTAGTAGAAAACCCCGAACCTTAGTAGACCAACCTTATTACCTTATTTTTTCGGATCGTGAATAAGGTAATAAGGTTAGTTGCCGCGAAGGTCATTTTGCTACTAAGGGTTAAGGCTTTTGTTACAGTCTCTCTCAAACCTTAGCAGAAGACCGTAGATCTGATTGGAACGGAAACCTTATTTAAGGATGATTTTTTGCCGCTGCCATTTAATGGATCCTGTCACCTCTCACTTCCAACTCCTTCATGATCTCCGTTTCATAAGTCAGCCATTCCTTCCAACGTTTTCTTACTTTGGGTTTTTCGAGATAGGTCTCTGCAAGCTCAATAAACAAAGTATAATGCCCCGCCTCGCTTTCCATAAAACGGCGGTAAAATTTACGCATGTATGCATCGGGAAGTCCCTCGCTTAATCTTTTGAAACGTTCGCAACTTCTGGCTTCTATCAATGCCATAGTTAATAAATGATCGAGCAGCCGGTCCTCCGGGCTTCCACCTTTTTTCTGGAACTCGATCAGTTTGTTTACATATTCATCTTTACGTTGCTTGCCTAATGTTAAGTTTCTTTTTTTCAGTTCATTCAACACTAACCTGAAATGCCCCCATTCTTCGGTAACGATAGGAGCGAGTTCGGCTACCAATTTTTCTTTATCCGAATACCGTTGTATTAAAGTGATGCAGGTAGTAGCTGCTTTCTGTTCGCAATAGGCGTGATCGGTAAGGATCGCTTCCAATGAAATATTGGCAAGGTCAACCCAACGCGGATCGGTAGGAAGCTGTAGGCCGAGAATGTTTTTAGTATGTTCTGAGAGTTCCATATCGTTTTGTCCATGGTCCATAGTCTATGGACCATCGACCATTTCTGCAAATATCTGCTACAATCCTTTAGTTTTGGTATATGTACCGCGATGATTTTTTGAATAAGAAATTAAATGAGCGAAAAGACAACCATTCTTTCCGCGAACTCCGTCTTCCGGAAGGCAAGATCGATTTCTGTTCCAATGATTATCTCGGCATTGTAAAGAACGCCAGTCTCCATCCCGCCAACGGCGGGACAGTCTTCAGACTCGCAAGCGGTTCTACAGGTTCCAGGCTTTTATCAGGCAACTATCCATTGATAGAAGAAGTGGAAAAACAAATTGCTGCATTTCATCAATCAGAAGCGGCTTTATTGTTCAATTCAGGATATGATGCGAATATAGGGTTACTCTCAAGCGAGCCGCAAAAAGGAGATACTATTTTATATGATCAACTATGCCATGCATCGATCCGCGATGGTATCCGTTTGTCTTTTGCAAATGCATTTTCTTTTACACACAATGACCTGGATGATCTTCAGAAAAAAATACAACATGCCAAAGGAACCGTATTCATTGTTACCGAATCTGTTTTCAGCATGGATGGCGATCTGTGCCCGCTTGCGGAATTGATAAACATTGCACAACAAAAGAAAGCACATTTAATTATTGACGAAGCGCATGCCACCGGCGTGATAGGAGAGCAGGGAGAGGGATTGGTGCAACATCTGCAAATGCAGGATCATGTTTTTGCGCGTGTACATACATTCGGTAAAGCCTGTGGTTGCCACGGTGCAGTTGTACTCGGGTCGCACTCATTGCGTGATTACCTGGTTAATTTTGCGAGGAGTTTTGTGTTTTCCACTTCATTGCCTGAGCATAGTGTGTCATTTATTAAAGCGGGTTATGAATTGTTTCCTTCCATGAATGAAGAGAGAAAACATTTACAGGAATTGATAGCGCAGTTTCAATCAGCCAGCATCCGTTTTGAAAAACTGCCTTCTGTAACACCCATTCAAATTGTGATCATACCTGGTAATGAAGAGGTAAAGAAAGTGGCAGCGCAATTACAGCAGCAGGGATTGGATGTGCGGGCTATTTTGTATCCAACAGTGCCAAAGAGCAAAGAAAGGTTGCGAATCGTTTTGCATTCGTTCAATATATTTGAGGAACTGGACAAATTGATCACTTTATTGAGAAAGTAAAATCAATAATAAATTATGGAAAGAAATTATGTAGAAGACGGAAAATTTGAAAAAATTGATTTTACGATTAAACCATTACAAACAGGTGAATACGAAGGTTGCGAATTTCTCAACTGCAATTTTTCAAACACAGATCTCTCTCATATCAATTTTTCCGGATGCCATTTCACCAATTGCAACCTGAGTATGGCCAAACTCTTTAAAACAAGTTTCCAGGATACCAAATTCAAAGACTGTAAATTATTGGGCCTGCATTTCCAGGATTGCAATGCATTTCTCTTCACGGTTGATTTTGAAAATTGCTTTCTCAACCTTTCTTCTTTTTACAAACTCAAATTGAAAAAGATCCGTTTCAAAGATTGCAGTCTGCATGAAGTGGATTTTACAGAAACTGATCTCAGTGCCGCAATCCTTGATAACTGCGATCTGTCAAGGGCCACCTTCGATAATACCCTCCTCGAAAAAACAGACTTCCGTACCGCTTACA
>JAQBNJ010000240.1 GCA_028288645.1 Sediminibacterium sp. | reverse complement strand
CCTTATTATGGATCCTCTGCATTTTCCTGGTAGTGTGGCCGTTCGGCATTCAGTGGCTTGCATGCATTTTAGCCGGAATTTGTTTGATCGTCTATTTTATGATCGTTTTCTCAAAAAGATCGGTGATGCCTGTTTTACTGAAGATTGCATTCTTCACGGTGATTGGGGTGAATGTATTTCTCAGTACATCGTTTTATCCCCATGTATTAAAATATCAATTAGGGAATGATGCAGCGGCATTTATGGATCAGCAGAAGATCGATAAAACAAATGTGTTTATCTATGGCATACATGAAGGCAGGGCATTGCATTTTTATGGCAGACACATTTTCCCCGAAAAAAGATCGATACAGGAATTGCAGCCATCCAATATCGTCATTACATCCAAAGACAGTGTTACTGTTTTCCAGGCCTATTTTCCCGGTGCAAAAGTATTGCATCAGGGTGGTGCATTTGGGGTAACTGCTTTATCGCTGCCTTTTCTTAACCCGGAAACGCGTGATAAGGAAACCCCAAAATATGTAATTCTCGAACTGCAAAACAGGGCTGATTAATATCGAAAGGTGCTGGAATAAGAGGAAATAATTAAACCACAAGTTGTGACTATGTTGTTCAAAATCCTAATCCAATCTCAGCCGGGTAAACAATTTATGCCCCCTGCACTCAAAATATTAATTAGCCCAAAACAGGCCATAATTCCCGTTTCAGCCAGTATTGCGTAAATTCGCACGAAAGGCTTACCCAGCAATGATATTATGACAGAAATAATTATTATTTTGATATTGATCCTGATCAACGGATTGTTCTCGATGTCCGAGATCGCCTTGGTCTCGGCGCGCAAGGCAAGGCTCGAAGCGCAGGCACAAAAAGGTGATGCAGATGCCAAACGGGCCATGGAACTGGCCAATCATCCCGAAACATTTTTATCAACCGTTCAGATCGGCATCACACTGATCGGCGTGCTGACGGGTATTTATTCAGGCGATAGTTTCAAAGAGCCCTTACAACATTGGCTCGAGAAATTCGAATTTATTAAACCTTACGCCAGTTCTGTTTCTACTACATTGATCGTTATTATACTAACCTATTTATCATTGGTGTTGGGCGAACTTGTTCCCAAGAGGATCGGGTTAAGCAACCCTGAAAAGATCGCGAAAAGAGTAGCGGGCCCTATGCGTATCGTAACATGGGTCACTTTTCCATTTACGTGGTTATTGAGTATTACTGCCAACCTGATCATCAAGATCTTTAATGTAAAAAGCAGCGATAACCAGGTAACGGAAGAAGAGATCAAAGCCATCATCAGCGAAGGAACAGAACATGGCACCATTGAAGAAGCGGAGCAGGATATTATCGAACGCGTATTTCATCTGAGCGATAGAAATATTACTTCTTTAATGACACATCGCAGCGATATCATCTGGATAGATGGAAGCAAGACCGTTGCACAGATCAGGGAAGAAATGCAGGACATCATTCATTCAGTATATCCAGTTTGTGAAGAAGACATTGACCATATCAAAGGAATCGTAACCATTAAAAATCTTTTTTCCGCCGATCCCTCAGCCACTGTATTTTCTATCATGAGCAGTGCGATGTATGTTCCTGAGAACAACACAGCTTACCAGGTATTGGAAAAGTTCAAGGAAACAAAAACACACCAATGTTTTATCGTGGATGAATACGGAAGTGTACACGGTTTAATGACTTTGAATGACATCCTTGAAGCCATCGTAGGCGATATACCGCAGGAAGAGGATGAGGCATACGAGATCACGGAACGCGCAGATGGTTCTTTCCTCGTAGATGCCCAGATCCCTTTCTATAATTTCTTAACGCGTTTTAATAAAACAGAATGGATGATGGAAGGCGACCAGGATTTTGATACCCTCGCCGGTTTCATTATTCATGAACTGGAAAAGATACCTGTTACGGGTGATACACTCAGGTGGAAGATCTTTACTTTCGAGATCGTTGATATGGACAATCACCGTATTGATAAAATACTGGTAACTGCAAAGGAATTACCGAATATAGATGTTGGTTGACCTTCTGCGTCGGGAAAATGTCCGTATAAAATAGTTAAGGAGAGAATATATCCAGCTCCAAAGTGCATAAAAAGATCAGTATTCTTGAAATGTCTTTGCGCCTTTGCTGCTTTGCGCCTTTGCGTGAAACCTTCGCGTGAGGCAAACTAAAACTCAAACACCGCACTGCTCTTCGGAAAATCCAGTTTATAACTCTTCTCCGTCTTCTTATTCTTCACATGAATGATATTACTCTGCGCCTTCTCAAAATCATATAACAGCGAACAATCCACTTCTAATTTTTTTACATCACTCACTTTTTCCACTTCCATATAACTCCATACACTTTCTTTCTGCACCTCATGCCCGAGGTAGTGAAAAGTTACCGGTTGCCCGTTCACTTTCAGTTTAATTTTCTCTGCCAGGTATGCACTGATTTGTTTATCCAGGAAAGCATTGTCAGCAGGTTTGATAATATCCAGCCGCGTCGTAGTGCGATTCTGCAATGTTTTTTCAAAATCTTCTGTAAAGATCCGCACACTGATCTCCACAGTGGCTTCTTTCGCATTATGATTTATTTCTATAACAGAAATAAAAAAAGGATGTATCAGCGATACAAATCCAGTCATCAA
>JAQBNJ010000235.1 GCA_028288645.1 Sediminibacterium sp. | reverse complement strand
ACGGCCGTCTTCCGATCACCAATGTTTCACGGCCATAGCTCCCGGTTTTCGATAATAATCCCGAGATAACAGCGTATCCTTTTTCACACCCGATCTCCAGGCGAAAGATATGTTTCCACGAAGTAGCAGAAGAATGCAATTGCGCCAACTGCCCTGCTTCTGTTCTGAGGATCACGATCGCGTTGTCTTCCACTTCAATATCAAACGCAGTGATGCCGCGCATTCCAAATACCTCGGTAAAATCACCAACAAAATAACGGAAGAGATCAAGCATATGAATGCCCTGGTCGAGCAGGATACCTCCGCCGGAAACTGTTTCATCATTTCTCCATGAAGTATGGTAATCATAGCCTCCACCTTTCCCATATACACCTCTTAATGTAAGGATACGCCCCAATGATCCTGAATCTATGATCGCCTTTGCATCTGTAATACCGGGGTGATGACGGTGGTTAAATCCAAAGATCAGTTTCACACCGGGGTTACGCAATTCTGCATCGCGTATCGCTTTGATATCTGTATAATTTCGTCCGGGGGGTTTTTCGCAGAATGCATGTTTGCCATGATCCATTGCATAGACCGCCACTTCTGGTATGGCAAAATTTGGGGTGCAAACGATCACCGCATCAACATCATTAACCAGGTCTTTCCATTCTTTATATGGCGTAATCGCTTTGGCTTTGATCTCTGGTTCCCGGTTAGGGTCACAGATACCAATTATCTCCATATCCGGGTGTTCATTAATATTACGCAGCCTGATCTCACCCATGTACCCAAAACCAACGATGCCTGTTTTTATTTTCGCGCTCATCTATATTACCGGGTAATTAATTTATACAATTCCTGTTGCAAACTATCTGATGCGATTGCTGACTCAACCAGGGCCACATCCGAAGGCCTGTCAACACCAATGGTTGGATAATCCGCTACTACACCTGCTATGCGCATACCATGTTCAATAGCACGCAGCATGTCTACTGATTCTGCTTTTTCCAAAGCAGTAGCAGGTAACGCGCTGAAATGATTGAGGGCATCTTTTCTAAATGCCATGATCCCTGTTTGCCTGTATACCGGCACTTTTATTTGCTCCCTAAAAAAAGGAATGGCTGCGCGTGTAAAAAAGATCACTTCACCATTTAATTTACAAACTGCTTTTACAATATTGGGATTCTCATAATCCTCTTTTGACTGCAACGGCGATAACAAATTCACGATCGGCAATGTGGGGTCTGCAAGCAATGGTGCTGCCACCGCATTAATGGCTTCGGGCATCAGTAATGGTTCATCGCCTTGCACCATTACAACAATATCGCCTGGCAAACTTTCCATTGCTTCCTCAATACGGTCCGTACATCTTTCATGGGTATCTTTTGTCATCACAGCTTTGCCGCCTGCCTGCTCCACTGCATCTTTGATCTCTTTATCACAGGTAGCTACTACCACAAGCGTCGACCCTGCTGCAAGTAAAGCCCTTCTGCGAACGTGTTCAATCAAGGGTAAGCCCATAATAGAAACCAATGGTTTTCCCGGGTAACGGGATGAAGCCATTCTTGCCGGGATTACGATTGTTATATTGTTACTCATACTTATTTTATTCGATGATCATAATTTTTAACGGGGTGTCCGCTATTGCGGTAAAACCCCACAATCTACATTGAGACATTGTCCTGTTATGGCGCCGGCTTCTTTCGATGCAAGAAATAAACAGGTATCTGCCACCTGTTGCTCTGTTGGTAAAACGCCCAATGCAGTTTGAGTTTTCGCAAATTCGCTTAAGTATTGTGTAAGATCAGCGCCTCTAGCGGGTGAATCTTTTTCCTGCAATGCATCTTCAAGCCCGGGTGTTAAAAGATATACGGGACAAACTGCATTTACACGAACACCACGCGGCCCGAGTTCTTTTGCAAGTGATTGGGTAATTCCATTCACACCAAATTTACTTGCGCAATACACCGCGTTATTGGCGCTTCCTCTTTTTCCTGCCAGGCTGGAAATATTAATGATTGATGAGCCACTGTTCATCGCCGCTAATGCTGATTGAGATGCGAATAAAACACTCTTTAAATTTGTATCCATCATTTTATCCCAGAAATCTTCTTCTATCTTTTCAAGTGGTTGCCAGCCCGAAAAACCTGCATTGTTAACCAGGATATCTATTGAACTTCTCCAATTAATAATTTCAGTAAACGCCTTTTTTATATCCGATGGTTTGCTGACATCAGCATGGAAGAACCGGGCACGTTCCCCTAATTCGTCAGCAAGGCCTGAGTCGTTGCGTGAGACGATGGCGACATGGTCACCAGCCGCATAAAAATTTTTTGTGATCGCAGCGCCTAACCCTTTGGATCCTCCTGTAACAATAACTGTACGGTTCATTTGATAAACAGTTTGGTATGATCTAAATCGTCATGGCAGTAAAACCCCCATCTACTGCTATCTCTGCGCCGGTTACAAAACCGGCTGCATCAGAGAACATCCAGATAACGGCTCCCACCAATTCGGATGGATGCCCATAGCGTTTCATCCCTGTATGACCTAGTATGGCAGCTTCACGTTCTGGTGTGATAAAATTTTTCATCGACCACTCTGTAGGGAAAAATCCCGGCCGTAACGCATTTACACGAACACCCATCGTGCCCCATTCGCGTGCGAGGTTCTGTGTTAGGTTTTTTACTGCAGACTTAGCAACAGAGTACGTGAATGCTTTCGACAATGGTGGCCCCGAAGATGCAGAACTGATATTGATGATCGAGCCGCTCTTCCTGTCAACCATGTATTTTCCATATACCTGGCAGGCCAGCATAGTACCCGTTAGTTGCACCGCTATAATATTATTCCATTCGTCTAAAGGGATCTCGAAAAAATCTGTTGGGGCATTGCTACCCGCACCATTCAATACACAATCTAACCGCCCGTATTTTTTTATAGATTCATCCAGTGCGCGTTTATGGTCCTCAACCAAACGCACATCCATCTGAACCGCAATGGCATCACCACCATTTGCGTTGATATCATCAACAACTTTTTGGGCCGCTTCCCGGCTATAGTCGCAGCAAACAATTTTCATTCCCGCCTTAGCCAGGCTTCGCGACATCTCACCCACAAGATGCCCGCCGGCCCCTGTTAACAGCACAACTTTTCCCTCTACATTAAATAAGTTTTCCAAATAAGTTTTCATACAAATTATTTTTTTATAGCAACGGCACGTAACCACCAGGATGCCGTATTCTGTTCAATATGCGCTTTAAATGGTTTGATAACTGCACGTTCTAACGCGTTATCCATTTCTTCCATTCCTTTTTCCCTGGCAGAAAATAATCCTGTAAATCCTCTCCCTAATAAAAAATTCTTTGCACGGTTTACTGTTTTTTGTAAAAAAGAAATCTTTTTTGAAAGATCACTGATCGTATTCCCGTGATACGAAAGTTTTACCTTATCAAACCCTACCCTGTTTAATAACCGGTCCATCGGTTGCTTATCAAAGAAAAGAAGGTGTGGCTCATCGAGTTCTTTGTGTTCATAATCATTACAAGGCACTTCAATAAATAATATTCCGCCAGGGGCCAATTGCCTGGTACAATATAAGAGGAAGGCTGCGGGATCTGATGTATGTTCCAGAACATGCGAGATCACTACAAGGTCAAATTTTTTACCTGCCGGTAACTGATCAACATTTGAGAACACCTCTATCCCGGTCTTACTAAGATTTTCATGGCAACTGCTATCAGATTCAACGCCTGTGTATTGTCCGGTATTGGGATTACGCTTTAACCAATGCCGCGCAAAATGACCACCACCGGGACCGATCTCCAGCACACTGTTTATCCTGGAATTGTAGTTTTTTTGAAACAACTCAACATGTACAACCCTCAAAAGATTAATCGCCGAATGAAAAGCAACGGTAAGTGGATGCGTTTGCATGCCGCCATGTGCATTATCAAAATAGTCCGCATTGTATTCTTGAAGAGCGACCTCATCGGGTACCGGATATGCATAGACCATTGA
>JAQBNJ010000229.1 GCA_028288645.1 Sediminibacterium sp. | reverse complement strand
GCGTTCTGATGAAACGTATAAGACTTTATTAAAAGAAATGGAGAACAGGCACCTGGATGCCGTTCGCGAGTTATTACCTATACAACAACAAAGTGCCACGCTTAGCCTGGTAAAACAACAGTTCAATGAACTGGATGGCATTTGCGATGGTGTTTTTTTATTGGGCGAATTATCGCCGCGTACAAAAGATCGTATTGTTAGTCATGGTGAATTGTTATCGTCGATGATGATCTCTGCAAAACTGGCCTCATTGGATATTGACCAGGTCTGGGTAGATGCACGAAAGCTCATCGCAACCAATTCCAATCATGGAAATGCAGCGGTTGATTTTCCGATTACAGAGAAAAAGATCCAGGATCATTTCAAACATAACCCGCATCAATTGTATGTGGTGCCAGGTTTTATTTCAAGCGATGCGAATCATAATACAACAACATTGGGCCGCGGCGGCTCTGATTATACTGCTGCTATTTTTGCAGCAGCGACCAATGCTTCTGTTTTAGAAATATGGACCGATGTGAGCGGTATGATGACTGCTGATCCGCGTCTTGTACAAAATGCAAAACCCATTAACCGGATTTCTTACCAGGAAGCGATGGAGCTTTCGCATTTCGGCGCCAAGATCATTTACCCGCCAACCATACAACCGGTGATGAGCAGGAATATACCTGTATGGGTAAAAAATACTTTTGCGCCGGACGAATATGGAACGCAGATAGAAAATGAATCCGCCGTTACCGATAGTTTTATCCGCGGAATTTCCAGTATCAACAGCATCAGCCTGCTTAGTCTCGAAGGAAGCGGTATGATCGGTATTCCCGGTTTTTCAAAACGATTGTTTGAAGCATTGGCGAATGAAAGTGTGAACGTAATATTGATCACGCAAAGTTCATCGGAGCATTCGATCTGCGTAGGGATCAATGAAACCGATACGGACAAAGCCAAGCGCACCATCGACAGTGCATTCAGCTACGAGATACAAACCAAAAAAGTAGAACCGCTGAAAGTAGAAACCGGTTTGTCTATTGTGGCATTGGTGGGAGAGCAAATGAAAAGCCACCCGGGCATCAGCGGTAAAATGTTTGGAGTACTGGGAAGAAACGGTATTAATGTGCGGGCGATCGCGCAGGGTTCTTCAGAAAAAAATATTTCTGCGGTATTGTCTTCGTTCGATGTAAAGAAAGCGATCAATGTATTGCATGAAGAATTTTTTGAGACAACCTACAAACAATTGAATGTGTTCATTGCGGGCACAGGCAATGTAGGCGGTAAGCTGATCGGGCAGATCAAAAAACAATTTCAATACCTGCAGAATGATCTTCGTTTGCAGATACAGGTGATCGGGTTAGCTAACAGTAAAAAAATATTGATCAATGAAGAAGGCATAGGCCTTGATACCTGGAAAGATGTTTTGCAAAATGCACCGGCCGGAACGATTCACGATTTTGTAAAACTGATCATTGATAAAAACCTTCGCAATAGTGTCTTTGTGGATGTTACGGCGAATGCGGAAGTGGCATCAGTCTATGGATCGCTTCTTGAGAAAAGTGTATCGGTAGTGGCGTGTAACAAGATCGCCTGCTCATCATCTTACCCATCTTACCAGAAACTAAAATCACTGGCACGTGAATTCAATTCCATGTTCCTGTTCGAAACGAATGTGGGTGCAGGATTACCGGTGATCGGGACCTTGAATGATCTTTTGCGAAGCGGCGATAAAGTAAATAAGATCCAGGCCGTATTATCCGGCACACTGAATTTTGTTTTTAATAATTATGATGGAACCCAAGCCTTCGCATCTGTTGTACGGCAGGCGCAGAACGAAGGTTACACAGAACCCGATCCGCGCCTCGACCTTGGCGGAACCGATGTGATGCGCAAGATCATGATCCTTGCACGTGAAGCTGGACAACTCCTGGAAATGGATGATATCAGCAACGAATATTTTTTACCAGCCTCCTGCTTTGAGGGAAGTGTTGAAGATTTTTATGCCGAGATGGAAAAACAGGAAGCACATTTTAAAGCGATCTATGCCGATGCCGCAAAAGAAAACTGTAAATTGAAATTCGTAGCAAAGTATGAGAATGGAAAAGCATCGGTAGGATTGCAGCATATTCCCGCAGACTCTGATTTTTATCATTTGTATGGGAAGGATAACCTGGTATTGTTTTATACCGAGCGTTATCCTGAACAGACATTGGTAATTAAAGGTGCGGGAGCAGGAGCGGATGTGACGGCCTCTGGAGTGTTTGCGGATATTATCAGGGTTGCACGATAATCCCCTGAAAGAGGAAGTATAGTTTTCTTATAAAAAAGAGAATACACAATTATGAAACTGCTTTTCAATACTGCACGATTTTTTTCACCTTTTTCGGAAGGCGTGAAAGTGATTGCTCCGGCTACTGTTGCTAATATGGTCTGCGGTTTTGATGTATTAGGCTTTGCCGTAAATGAGCCGTATGATGAAATGCATATCCGTTTTACAGAAACCATTGGCGTCACGATCATTAATGAGGATGAATATAATTTGCCTACGATCCCTGAAGAAAATGTAGCCGGTGCCGGATTGCTCGCGATGATGGAGGAGATCAATGAGCCGGTGGGTTTTGAATTGCGCATCTGCAAACACATCAAACCCGGTAGTGGCGTGGGTTCCAGCGCGGCGAGTGCGGCGGGGGCAGTGGTGGCTGCTAATCGGTTGCTCAACGATCGATTCAGTAAAGAAGATCTTGTTCGTTTTGCAATGAATGGTGAGAAGGTTGCATCTGGTGTGAAACATGCAGATAATATCGCTCCTTGCATTTATGGTGGCGTTACATTGATACGGTCCATTTTTCCACTTGATATTATTCCATTAACTGCCCCGCCATTATATGTAACCATCGTTCATCCACAGATTGAAGTGCGTACTTCGGATGCGAGGGGTATTTTAAAACAAAAGGTGCTTTTAAAAGATGCCATACGCCAATGGGGAAATATCGCCGGGCTGGTAGCAGGATTATTGAAGAGTGATTATGAACTCATCGGCCGTTCATTAGAAGATGTATTGATAGAACCTGTAAGAAGTATTCTTATTCCCGGGTTTGAAGAA
>JAQBNJ010000213.1 GCA_028288645.1 Sediminibacterium sp. | reverse complement strand
CATATTATCAACCTCTTGGTTTTTCATAATTCAACATCCATTTGATACCAAACTTATCTTCCAGCACACCAAACCTTGCACCCCAGAAACTATCAGCCAATGCATGTATCACTATCCCTCCTTCAGAAAGTTTTGCAAACAATGTGTTCACCTCTTCTTCGCTGCCGCAGTTAAGTGAAAGGGAAATATTATTACCCTGGAGAAAACCCGGGTACGACATATCGGAACCCATAATAACCAGTTCCCCATTCTGCAGGCTGGAATGAAGGATCTGGTCCTTCATTTCCGGCGGGCACTGCGATTCCATGGGAGAGCCGCCAACCGGTTGGAAAAGGAGATTTCCACCGATGCATTCTTTATAGAATACCATTGCTTCACGGCAACAGCCTTTGAAGTTGATATAAGGGTTTATCGTGATCATTTTTTGTGGTTAGGTGAATGATTAATTTCAATAACCAAATTTAGTACGAGTTCTATAAACGCTACGGGTGCAAAAGCGACTTTGTGAGGGGCTGATTACGACAACCTGTTTTCATAATGCCGCTGGCTCAAGAAAATCTTTCAGTGATGTATGAAGGATATGTGTCCATCCCATAACAAAATTCTCTTTCTTAAGATCCGGATTTTTTTGCGCAGGGAAAGTTTCGAGGCCTTTGTGAGTTAAACGAAGTCTTGTTTTATCTCCTTCGGGAAATAATTCAAAACTTACTTCTGAATCTCCTTCATAACCATCGTAGCGCCAGGTGTAACTTAATTTTTTCCCGGGGACCGCTTCTGTTACCCTGCAGAGGTGTAAATATTCTTTTCCTTCTTCACCGGCAAGGAAACTAAATTCAAAGCCGGGTTCGGCTTTGAATTCCGCCAGGTCGAAATACCATTTCTTCATTTCATCTTTGTTGCTGATGGCTTCCCATACTTTTTGCACCGGCGCATCGAATACGCGCTCCATCACGATCGGTTCGTTTTGCATTGTGTTTGGTTTTAGGTATTGATATAATTAGAGTGATGTCAGGTAATTTTCCAGTTGATCGAAACTTGCGCCAAACCCTTGCTGCATTGAACCAAATCCTTCGATAAAAGTGGTAGTTTCTTCTTCAGTAGCATGATGAGGTCTTATACGTAACGTAAGTATTGTTTTTCCATTCTCTTCCGCTAAGGTGAGTATGTTATGCATTTCCATGGGCCATGTTGGCATCATCGGAAACCGCGTTAGCCCTGCTTCTGCATTTGAAAAGCAATTGAGAAATACCACTTTTTCTGGTTCTATGATCTCTATATAAACAAACTTGGCCCACATAACAAATTCGTCGGAACCTTCCATTTTGTAATGACAAATACCACCGGGCCTTACATCCATAGTCTGTATACCGAATGTAAAGTTGGCCGGTCCCCACCATTTGGCAAGATGCGCCGGGTTTGTGAATGCGGCAAATACCAGCTCACGTGGCGCCAACAGTTCCCGTGTGATGATTAATTCATCTGCATTATTTTTTTCGTTTGCCATGTTTCTTTTTTTTCGGTTGTAGTTGTTCAAGATATCTTTCTAATGAATCCAGTTTGGTTGTCCAGAATTTACGGTATTGTTCCACCCAATGTGACACATCATGTAGTTTATCAAGTTTGGCTTCGCAAAAGCGTTCACGGCCCTCCTGCCTGATGACCACGAGACCACATTCCGTTAATATTTTAATGTGTTTGGATATAGCAGGACGGCTCACGCCAAACTGGTCGGCCACCGAATTAAGGTTCAGCGAACGGTGGGCAAGCATGCCAATGATCTCTCTCCTTGTTGGGTCGGCAATTGCCTGGAATACATCTCTTCTCATTGTTGGGATTGGTCTTTATGTAACCAATCGGTTACAAATATATAACAGGAAACCGATTGGTTACATATTTTTTTTAAAAAAATATTTTTGAGGAGGGAACTATTGCATGCCTTTTGAGGTAGAAAGAATTGAAAAGGTTATGCCGATTCTTCCATAAACGCATCCACTTTTTCTTCCACTCCATAAAATCCGGCCAGTTTCCGGATCACATCTTCCACCACGGCATCGGGACAACTGGCGCCGCTGGTAATTAATATTTTCAGCGGCATTTTTCCAGGAAGAAAACCTGTTTTAACACTTAACTCTTTTGTTTGCCAGTTACGCGTTTCGATAGCGTCTTTGTTGAGTAACCTGTCTGTGGAATCTATAAAATAAGTAGTGAGTTTGTTCTCGCAGAGTTCTACCAGGTGCGAACTGTTGCTGCTGTTATAGCCACCTATCACAATAGCGAGGTCGGCCGGTGTTTCCAGCATGCCGGTAACAGCGGTCTGGTTATCATTGGTTGCATAACATAAGGTATCGCGGGTGTCGGCAAAACGTTCACCGATATTTTCTGCTGTTAAATTATGGTGACGGATGAACACGCTTTTTAAATAATCAGAAATGGCCTGTGTATCGCTGGCCAACTGGGTTGTCTGGTTTACAACACCGATTTTCTGAAGGTGTTTTGTAATATCAAATCCTTCCGAATAACGGCCGTTGAATTCTGTATAGAATTGTTCAGCAGGTTTTTCGCCGGTGATGTATTTTGCCAGCTCAGCGGTTTCTGCCATATCGTTCACCACAACGGTTGGGGTATGAAGCGATGCATGCGAAAAAGTAGCGCGTGTTTCTTCATGTTTTGGTTTGCCGTGCACTACAATGCTGTATCCTTTTTCTGCGATCTGTTCACTGCGGTTCCATACTTTTTCTACAAAAGGGCAGGTGGTATTATATTTGGCAGTTGGGATCCCTTTATCATTCAGCAGTTTTTCAATTTCCAGGGTGGTGCCGAATGCGGGGATGATCACTACATCGTCTGCCGTGATCTCGTCGAAAGGGATCAGCTGTTTTCCGTAAGTGTCCTGTAAAAACTGCACACCACGTTCCTGCAGGTCGGCATTTACCTGTGGGTTATGGATCATTTCACTGAGTAAGAATATTCTTTTACCCGGATTCTCATCGATCGTATTAAAAGCAATCTCGATGGCATTCTCCACCCCATAACAAAAGCCAAAATGACGGGCAAGAAAAATCTGCAATGGCCCAAGGTCGACAAGGGTGGGCTCGAAATCTTTTTTTAACTTGTCCTGTTGTCTACGCTGCTGTTTGATGGCACTGATGAGCGGGCTGCTGTATATGTTGGGAACGTTGAACTGCTTCATGACCGGGAGAAATTAGTGAATCGGTTTGGAGTTTGTAGCTTGGGGTTTGTGGTTGGGGTTGCCGAAAGTTGTAAGGGCTCCCATTCCTTTAACAACAACAAACCACAAACTACAAACCACAAACAGCTCTCCGGTGCATAAAAATCACTATTTTCAATACCTAAACCTTTGCTATGAGGATCGTTCCTTTCCTGGTTTCCGGGTTGCTGACCACCGGGCTGGTTATTGTATTGAATATGCAATTGCCGGCGGGCGGCACTAAAACACCGCGTCTGGGTTATTTTCTTTCACCGCAATTGGGTTTCTGGCAAAACGCAGAGGCCTCAAATGCCGGTTTTGATGAAGAGATACCATTGCCAAACATGCATGGCAAAGTAGATGTATACATGGATGAACGGCTGGTGCCGCATATTTTCGCAGAAAGCGACCTGGATGCTTACTACGTGCAGGGCTACCTGCACGCAAAGTTCCGTTTGTGGCAGATGGAATTTCAAACACATCTTGCAGCCGGAAGACTTAGTGAGATACTTGGACCTGAACGTGTGTCTACCGACCGTTTTTTCAGAAGGCTGGGAATGGTGTATGGTGCAGAACAAACCATGGCGCTGGTTGATCAAAACCCTGCAATGAAAGCAACGATCGATGCCTATGCAGATGGCGTAAATGCATACATCAAATCATTAAAACCCGAACAGATCCCTTTTGAATATAAACTGCTTGATTACAAACCCGAGGCATGGACCCCTTTTAAAACCTATTTGTTTTTGATGTACATGTCGTACGATCTTTCTGCACGTGGTGTAACCACCGACTTGCAGATGACGAATGCAAAAAATTATTTCGGGTATGATGATTTTGAAAAATTATTTCCGAATGTACAGGATTCACTTGATCCTATTATTCCACACGGCACCAGCTATGAAGAACCCGGTATAAAAACGCATGCACCAAAGAATGTGGATTCTGCTTACCTGCATACAATGGTTAACAGTACGGCCATGGCGCCCATTGTTCCCGACAGGGATAATGGCAGTAATAACTGGGCAGTTGCGGGAACCAAAACAAAAAGCGGCCGCCCTATTTTAGCGAATGATCCGCATTTGGGTTTGAACATTCCATCGCTTTGGTATGAAGTGCAGATCAATACACCGACACATAATACCTATGGCGCAAGTTTCCCTGGTACACCGGCGGTGGTGATCGGTTTTAACGACAGCATTGCCTGGGGCGTTACCAATGCGGGAAGGGATGTGCTGGATTTTTATGATATACAATTCAAAGATTCCTCGATGAATGAGTATATGCTTAATGGCGTTTGGACCAAAGCGGAACACAGGAAAGAAGTGATCAAAGTAAAAGGGGTGGGTGACTCCGTTGAAAATATTGCGATGACTGTTTTTGGCCCGGTGATGTATGACGGCGCCAATAAAAATATCAGCACAAAAGGTAAATATCTTGCCGTGCACTGGACCGCACATACAGCCGGTTCGGGATTACAAACTTTTTATGACCTTAACCGCGCGAAGAATTATGATGATTATTTGAACGCGATCAATAAATGGTCGTGCCCTGGACAGAATTTTGCGTTTGCCGCCAAGAACGGTGATATTGCCATGAAACAACAGGGTGCGTTTGTTGCGCGATGGAAAAGACAGGGCGATTTTGTGATGCCCGGAACCGATAGTAATTATATGTGGCAGGGCATTATTCCCGTTGATGAGAACCCGATGATGAAAAACCCGATACGTGGTTTTGTGAGCAGCGCCAACCAGATGTCGACCGATTCAACTTACCCTTACTATCTCGGTGCGGCGAATAGTTTTGCATTGTATCGCGGTATTACAATCAACCGGAATTTGACGGCGATGAATAATATTACGCCGGAAGACATGGAGAAACTGCAAATGAATAATTACAATTCGTTTGCAGAAATGGCGCGCCCCGTGTTTTTAAAATATTTGAAGGAAGCTGGCCTGAACGCCGAAGAGAAAAAATATGTTGATGAATTGAAAAGCTGGAACCTGCGTGGCGATATAAATGAGCAAGGCGCTACAGTTTTTAAATGTATGTGGGACAGCCTGGAAAAAGAAGTGTTTGCAGATGAATACAGTAAAAGCAAATTACCCATGCCATGGCCCGACAGGCCAACCTTGCTTGAACAATTGTTGCGCGATTCGTCTTATAAGTTTGTCGACAATATCAGTACCGAGAAAAAAGAAACGATAGGGGATGATGTGTTGGCGGCATGTAAAAAAGCGTGTAAGAACCTGAAATACCTGGAAAATCTAGGGTCGCTTGAATGGGGTAAATATAAGGACACGAGAGTAAATCACTTGTTGAGGATCCCCGCATTGAGCAGGCTGCATTTGCCGATCGGTGGCGGAGAAAATATGATCAATGCAACCAAGGAAGCACATGGCCCTAGCTGGCGCATCATTGTTCATTTAACGGACGAGATAGAAGCGTATTGCGTGTATCCCGGCGGGCAAAGCGGTAACCCGGGCAGTAAGTATTTTGATATGTTCGTTGATAACTGGGCCGCAGGAAAATATTATCGCATTGTTTTCCTGCAAAAAGGAGCCGCCGAAAAAAATGAGCACATCAAATGGCATATGATTTTTTCTTAAGCGTTAAAAAAGAGATATGAAATTAA